>JAOAEQ010000012.1 GCA_026416715.1 bacterium | reverse complement strand
AGATGTGTATAAGAGACAGCGGGAACAACGTTTCGCTGCTATAATACCATGTCGTATGAAGGATGGTGTGCGAACGGGCTAATGCATATGCGGAAAAAGTTCGGTGGCAACTACGGTGCACCGACAACCATATCTGTAGATACTCGGATTTGGAATTTTCTAGAGTTCTGTCGTGCTGCGCAATTAGTCGGAAAAGAAGACACGACGGTCGGTTCGTATGCTTATCCGCAAACCTGCGGAGAAGAAAATCAGAAACTGGTTTTTAAAAAGCGACCGTATAATGCGGATAATGACGGTTGCTGGGATGACCCAGATGCGGAACAACATTATTTATTAGAAGACTTATTTGCAACCTGTTACGCTTGGGTGAATGCAGAACTGGATTTTCAAAATGTGGTAAACCATGCGGGTAGCTTTTATAATCTTGGAGCGCGAACCTGGCAGTTAGAAGCGGGAATAGCCGCGTTAGACCATCTTATCCAAGGTGATCCACCGGTTGTTCCGGTAGCATTAAGTTGGTTTTATACCGAAATACATTAGTTGATAGCAATGAAACGAAAGGAAACACATGCAATTTCTTAGTGAAAAAAACCAGATGCATCGGTTTCTATGGTTCAGTCCCTGTGCTAATGATTTGAATATCTACGATGCGAAAAAACTATTGCGAATCGCTAAACGATTACACGCAACCGTAGTCCATTTTCCGGCAACCGGCGCTTCATCGCCTGATACGGTTAAAGCGTTTTATCAAAGTTCGGTTATCCCGCAGCCGGATTGGTTACATGGTCGGGATTTGTTAGCGGAAGCGATTGATGAAGGGAAAAAGCTGGGTATAAAAATTGTTGCTTATTTCAACGGACACTGGTTTCCATCAGAATTTTTTACCACTCGGCAAGATTGGGTGATGCGATCAGTAGATGGTGCGGCGATAAGTCTTGGTTCTTCTTACGGAAGTGGAGAAGTACCCTGTGTGAATAGTCCTGGATTTATAAAGTATACCCAGCTGATTATGGATGAAATCAGCCGGAATTATGCTGTTGATGGAATTTTTCTCGATGGACCGGTATATCGTCCGGAAGGATGCTATTGTGAGTCTTGCCGGAACGCATTTCATGAATTATATCATGCTGAAATACCGATAACATCGGATTGGAATAATCCGTTATGGTATAAATTTCTCGAATTTCGATATGAATCGCTGTTTCGTTATTTTTCTATGGTACAACAAACGGTGAAAAAGAATAAAAATATTCCGGTATATAAAAATGCTGCGGTGCTAACTACTACTTGGTTTAGTTGTTTAGATATAGAAAAATTCAGTAAGTATATTGATATGATAGGAGCGGAACATTTTATATTTTATATTGAACCGCTGCTGGTTCCGCATTGGGGTGCAGCTGCAGTCGCTAAATATGAATCAGCAGTAGCGCGTGCTGCTGGAATACCATCTTCGGTCTATCTCTGTTATGGACATAAAGTTTGGGATTATTATCCAGTTCCGGCAACTGAAATGCGGTTGTTGATCGCGAGTGTTGCTGCCAATGATTCGTATCCGTTCGTCACCATTGACGATGAACAGATAGTCAACGACCCGGTAGCGTTTCAACCGATAGAAGAAATATTCGGATTTATTGAACGGAACGAATCGGTTTATCTAGCTGAAAGTGCGAATCCAGTAGCTTTATTCTGGTCGAATACCACGGCTGATTATTATACCCGTTCAGTTATCGCCGGTGCTTCCGGAACGCATCATTATGAAATCAGGTCTGGAAAAGATTATCAATCTGAATTTCGCGGAGTCTATGAAGCATTGTCGCAAGCGCATATTCCGTTCGATATTATTGGAAGTATCAATATAGACCGGGGTGAATTAAGTCGATATCATGTTCTTGTTTTACCGAATGCCGCAGCATTAAGTGAATCGAATGTAGCGATGATTCGAGATTATGTGAACCGCGGTGGGAGTATTATCGCGACGTATGAAACTTCATTATATAACGAGTTAGGGGTTAAACAGAATGAATTCCAGTTAGCTGAAGTATTCGGGATTACGTATGAAAATGATACCGCATTAACTATTACCAATCGGGATTATCAAAAGATAGTAATCACCCATGCTATAACCGGAAAAGGAAAAGGATTGAAAATTCCGGTTCCGGATTTAAATGTTTTTGTTAAGGTTGTCAACCCGAAATATAAACCGGTAACTAAAATTCTGAAACCATTACCGCATCGGTATCATCCGCTCCAGGAAACTAGTCATTATCCAGGAATTGTGGTAGGTCAGTATGGACTAGGAAAAGTTGTATATTTTAGCGGCACGGTCGGGACACTCTATTATAAATTTCGGATTCGGGATATTAAAAAATTTATTGCAAATGCAGTATGTTGGATGGTTCCGGACTTAATTCGAGTTGATGCACCATCGTCAGTTGAAATAACCTTAACGAAAAATGAGCAAGGATTATATGTTCATTTGATAAACTACTCGACTCGGATTTCTCGACCAATAGAAGAGGTTGTCCCTGTATCGAATATTAAACTTACGCTACCTAATGGTAACAAAATCAGAACGGTTTATGCGGTATCCACTAACCGGCAACTCCGTGTGAAACATCTTAATGGTTCAGTAACTATAACGCTACCGAACTTAAATGAATACGAAATAATTCATATCATTTGGCGTTAGTCTGATACCTTCGTCCTGATTTTAATCAAGGGGGAATTAGGCTTCATCCTGAAAAAAATATCTAATTCTAAATGGTTATGAACTCTGTGCTCAAGCTCGATTGAAAGAGTTCGACGCAATAAAATGAAAATAAAAAACATAGAAGTATTTCCAATCCAATTGAAATATAAAACTGAATTTAAAATATCGCGTGGCTCGGTAGGTTCACCACGAGTTAAAGCACCGCATATTTTCGTTAAAATAACCACTGATTCCGGATTAATCGGCTGGGGTGAAGCGCGACCGAGTCATCGGTGGTCGTATGAAACAGAAGAATCGGTAGTTACTACGTTGAAAAACTATTTAACCCCGGCGTTACTCGGTGTTGATATAAGGAATATCGAACGCATCCATCAAATCATGGCACAAGAAATTGCTCCGGGATTTAATATCGGGCAGCCGATAGCGAAATCAGCTATTGATATCGCTATCTACGATATTCTGAGTAAAAATGAAAAGAAAAGTCTACGAGATTATCTGCATCAATCGGATATAGATACAATCCCGTTAAGTTATATGGTCAGTGTAACATCACCGGAGGTTGCGTATGAACAAGCTCGACAAGCATATCATCAAGGATACCGTGGATTTAAAATTAAAATCGGGATTGAACCAAAAAAAGATATTGAAATTGTATCTGCGGTTAAATCCGTTGGTAACCAAGCATATCTCTGGGTTGATGGGAATCAGGCTTATACCGTGCAGCAAGCAATTAGTTTAGCGAGACAATTAGAAAAAATCGGCATTGATGTTTTCGAACAACCGGTAGCTGCAAATAATTTATTCGGATTACAAGAGGTAGTAAATAACGTTGGTATTCCGATAGCGGTAGATGAATCGGTATATTCTCCGATGGATTTAATCCAGCTTATTCGATTACAAGCGTTAACGATGGTAGTTATGAAGGTTTCAAAAATGGGTGGATTGTTTTATGCTCAGGAATGTATTCGCATCGCTCGCGATGCTGGAATAGGTCTACTCGGTAGTGGTTTAACCGAAACACGATTCGGGTTGGTTGTCAGTGCACAACTTTATGCCGCATATGGAATAACCCTTCCGGTAGATTTAAATGGACCGCAGTTTTTAGCAGAAGATGTAGTCAAATCAAATCAGGTTAGTATCGAAAACGGAAAAGTTATACTTCCCCAACGTATAGGAATTGGGGTAGAATTAAATCCTGAAAAATTTCTTTCTCAATAGGTTTATTTTAACAAAAATTAATTGGTTATTAGGAACGATAATATCAGGAATAATTGCGATATCACTTATGGGAAGAGGAAGACTGGCAATCAACGGTGGTAAACCCGTGCGAATCAAACCATTTCCCCAATGGCCACAAAAAACTATTCTAGAGCGAAAACTGTTGCTTGAAGTCCTTGACAGCGGTAAATGGGGTAAGTATGCTGGAAATAAGGTTAAAGAGTTTGAGCAGCGGTTTGCGGTGTATCAGGGAGCAAAATATGGAATTGCAGTAACGAATGGAACGGTTGGACTTCGGTTAGCGCTACAGGCAGCTGGAATTCAATCCGGAGATGAAGTTATTATCCCGCCCTATACCTTTTTAGCTACAGCGACAGCAGTATTAGAGGTTAATGCGATCCCGATTTTTGTTGATATTGACCCGGATACCTATAATATCTCTGCAACGCTTATCGAACAAGCGATTTCGAAAAAGACCAAAGCAATTATCCCAGTGCATTTTGGTGGACTGGCGGCGGATATGGATGCGATTAATCGTATTGCGAAAAAGCATAACCTTATAGTCATTGAAGATGCATGTCATGCGCATGGCGCAGAATATAAAGGGAAAAAACTCGGTGCACTGGGAGATATGGGCGTATTTAGTTTCCAATCTTCGAAAAACATTACCGCCGGTGAAGGTGGAATAGTTCTCACCAATAACGAACGATATGCAACCATTATCGAGTCGCTCCAGAACTGCGGTCGTGAAATAGGAAAAGCGTGGTATGGACATTATCGGCTCGGTGGAAATCATCGAATGACTGAATGGCAGGGAGCGATACTATTAGCGCAATTAACGCGATTAGAACAACAAACGAAACGGCGGAATGAAAATGGCTTATATTTAAATGCACAGTTGAGTAAAATTCCGGGAATAGTCCCGTTAAAACGAGGTGTTGGAGAAACACGGCATTCGTATCATCTATACATTTTCCGATACCAAAAAGAAGCATTTAACCTGAAACCGAAATCCAGATTTATTGAAGCGTTACAGAAAGAAGGTATTCCTTGTAGTGCTGGGTATCCGATTCCGTTATATAAACAGCCACTATTTACTGAACGGCTATTCGGAGCATATGCTCCCGCAGCGAAAAAAATCGATTATCGCGTGTGGTCATGCCCGAATTGTGAGACCGCATGTTATGAGGAAGCGGTTTGGTTCCATCATTCAGTTTTGCTCGGTTCAAAAAAAGATATGGAGGATATCGTTCAAGCTATCAGGAAAATCCAGCAGTACAAACACGAATTATAAGCGAGAAACAATAAACAATTATTAATTATGTACCCAAAAATTAACCGCACGAGGCACTGGATTATCGAACATATTGCAACGTAAAATAATCTTGTGCCTTCTGTAGTTAGCTTTGCTCTATGAATATTAGCCGGATTGATGAAAAGAAAAAATTATTACGACATCATCATGCGGTCATTCTCAATCTGATTCGAAAACGTGGTCCACTATCCCGAACCGATATTTTTAAAACCACAAATATCCGGATAACGACGATAACCGATATTGTTAAAGAACTCATTGATACTGGTATGGTCATTGAGGTTGGTAGTAAGGCTTCAACCGGCGGTCGTAAACCTATATTATTATCTATCAATCCAGACGCTGGATATATTATCGGGGTTGATATCCGAGCGACAATAATCCGAGGGATTGCAACTGATTTAAAATCGCAAATTATCGCTCAACAGAGTAGAGATATCCTGCAACAATCTTCCGGAGAAGCGATTCTCGGTGACACGAAAGAAGTTATCCGTAGTTTACTTCAGTCAGTTCCTGACCGAAAAAAACTTTTCGGAATAGGAGTATCAATTGCCGCGATGATTAATAGCGTAGCTGGTGAAGTTGTTTATGCTGCGAATATTCCCGGCTGGCATCATCTACCAATTAAACAACTGCTGGAACAAGAATTCCAAATTCCAGTTTATGTTGAAGCGACCGCACGTGCTGCAGCGCTGGGTGAACGAGCGTTCGGTTGTGGGCAAGGAATAGATGATATGATTTTTTATCATATTGGAATGGGAATTGGTGCCGGGATTATCAGTCACGGGAAATTGTACCGTGGTGCGGATGAATTTGCCGGTGAAATTGGACATACGGTGATTGACGAATTCGGACCGGCATGTCGCTGTGGTAACTTCGGATGTCTAGAAGCACTAGCGTCAGCAAAAGCGATTCGTGACCATGCGCTAGCTGCAATTGAAAAAGGGGTTGAATCGGTATTACCTGAATTAGTTGAAAATGACTATTCAAAAATCACCGCTGAAACGGTTTCCAAAGGAGCTGAAAAAGGGGATAAACTGTGCCGGCGGATACTTCAGGAAGCGGGAGCACACTTGGGAATAGGCGCCGCAAATTTAATTAATATATTAAACCCAAAACTACTCATTGTGGGTGGTGGGTTATCAAAAGCAGGCGAGTTTATTATGGAACCATTACTTCGAACGCTGCAAGAACGAAGTCTTGCCGTGTCAGCGAAATCCGTGAAGGTTGTTCCTTCCATGTTGGGAGATAATGCTGCGCCATTAGGTGCAACTACCCTAGTCTTAAAACAAATCTTTGCTATTCCAGAATTACCGGCACCGCCGGAAATCGAACCGATATAAGCAAGGTGCAAGATATTACGCTTGTTCGAAAAGGTTCTGTCCAAACTTGAGTCGAGGATAAATCAGGGTTCCGCTTGAAATAATCCTCTAACCCTAATGTCTGTTTGTGAATATGCTGTGTAAAAAGGTATTCAGTATAGTCGGATTGTTATGCAGTTTAGGTTGTGGTGCGTATCCATTATCGCATCAGCTATCGTTTCGAGGAATCTGGGTTCCGGCAAATGATTTTGCTACGAAAACCTCTGCAGATGCGTTGTTAGAGAAGGTGACCCGAGCGAATTTAAATGCAATATTCCCAGCGGTAATGTGTCATGGAAAAGTATATTATAAAACTTCACATTATCGATATACCATTGCTGTTTCCAATGAATTTGACCCGCTCGATTATCTCATTAAAACAGCTCATAAACGGAATATTTCGGTTCATCCGTGGTTTTGCGTTTATTATGAAGGGGCAACAGATACATTGATACCGAAAAATCCAGAGTGGTTAACTCCCGGATTTGATGGGATAAGTACTGGTAGTCAATATTTTCTTGATCCAGCCCTTCCGGAGGTTAAATCGTATCTTAAAACAGTTATGCTGGATATATTGCCTTATGATATTGATGGATTCCATTTAGATTATATTCGGTATTGTGGCAACCTTTATGGATATGGAGCCCAATCGCGAGCGATGTTCAAATCGGAATATGGATTCGACCCGTTAGACCTGATTCTCTATCCGGAGAAAATTGACCCAGTCCGATTCAATCAATATCCGGTATATTGTATTGTTGACCGTGAGTTTAATAAATCGCATTATTGGATACCGAATCGTATCGAACCGTATCTAGCGTTTGCGAAAATTCGACCGAAATTTATTCAAGCAGGACAATTACCTGAAATTCCGATTCCGTCAGCGGTATTAGTTACGGGATTGTATCCGATAGATAATATAACGATAACCAATATAGTATCATATATAAACCGTGGTGGTAATTTAGTTTATATCGATACCGGAAAGCCCGAATTTATTGGTGATATGTCAGGAACATTGAAACGGGTATGGGAGACTCAGATAGTTAAACTGGCAGAAAAAGTTACAATTCAATCGTTTGAACAGGGAGCGATACAAGGTCCGGTAATCAATAAGAAGCTTGTGGAATTAGCAAAACGGAACGGTAGGAAATTCGACCATACCGCATTAGCAAATAGGAAAGAGCTATGGGATAGTTGGCGGGCGAACCAAGTTCAGGATTTAGTAAATCAATTGTATCGAGAAGTTAAGAAACAAAAACCGAATGTAATTATATCCGCGGCGGTAGGTGATTTGGAGACTGATAAAACTGTTGTATTGCGAGATAGTGGTGGTTGGCTTAAACAAGGAATCATTGATATCCTTTGCCCAATGGATTATACGGAAAGTGTTTCAGAACTCAAGTCGATTATCGCCAAATCTAAACAAGATGCTGGGGAGAAATGGCACCAAGTTTATCCAGGATTAGCATTGTATACTCGAATCGGAAAAATGACGAAACCCCGCAATCCTAAAACAGTTGCTGAGCAAATTCAAGCGGTTAAATCTGCAGGATATCAAGGGATTATGTTCTTTTCTTCAAATCAGTTAGATGAATCGCTCGTTCAGATTTTAAATGCTCATTTAAAATAACCTATTTCTTTTTCAACTCATCTAATTTCTGGCTAAACAATTCTTTGTGGATAAGGGTTTCAGCAACAATTTGTTCAACTAACTGGGTATATTCAGCATGATCAGTTTTTACTAACCGGTTATATTTCGTTTCAATCACTGATTTCTCGATATCAAGCGCTATCGCAAAGATTTTTTCGCGGGTTAATTGACCAGCATTAACTTTCTTTATGATTTCATTAACCATGTGAATAAAGGTTTGTAATGCGATGGGAGTAAACGGTTCCGCTAGCGTAAATTGTTCCGGTGAAGTTGAGACCATTTGCTGCATTTTTTCGATTGCCGCTGCGTGATTCCGTTCTTCACGCGCTATCTCAGACCAGAGTTGAGCATCTATTTTCCAGATGTGACTACATGATTCATATAATTCCCCAACTTTCGTTTCTGCTGTTGCTAAAAAGGTTAGTAAGTCTAAAAATTTGGTTTTCTCTTGTTCATTCATAATCATCTTCCTATAAGAGGAAATAAATACCTACTCCAATAATAACAAGACCTGCGAGTTTTCGCAAGATTAAATTCGCAGTTGCATATCCTTTCGATTCGAGCAGTGTTTTTGCGAATCCTATCGAAGTTCCCGCTATCAGAATTAACAGACAATGACCAAACGCATAGGTCCAGAGTAACATAGTACCATAAACAATGTTCCCCTTTGCGGCGATATATGTTAACAGAACGATGAGAATTGGCGCAGCGCATGGCGCGGAAACGATTCCGAATAATAACCCTAAGAAAAATGCACCGAGATATCCGGTTTGTTTCGGGCGCAAATTTTGTGGGAACGGGATATTGAATTGCAGAATATCGAGTAAATGCAATCCCATAATGAAACATACCCCCGAAACGATATATGGCCAGAATTTACCAGTTACCCCGAATAATGTTCCCAACAATGCGGCAATTAGACCCATAGCAGTGAACATCACGGTTAATCCGAGTACGAATGTCAGCGAGAGAAAAAACGATTGTTTAACACCTTTCGTTTCCTTATATCCGCCGACGAAACTAATGGTTAACGGTATCATGGCAATAACACAGGGATTCGATGCGGTCATTGTCCCGCCAAGTAATACGGCGATAAACGCTAACCACGGTTCGCTTTGAATAAGCTGCTCGGTATTAGCGAATAATTGTTGAAACATATTTTGATAGCTGTTAAATATTTATGCCACAAAGACACTAAGCCCGCCAAGATTCACATTCACAAAGATATTTATGGTTACAAAAGGTAGTGGTTTTTAATATCTTAATGGCTTGGTGGCAGAAGGTTTTTATTTGGAATCTGCAGTAACGCCGATTTCTTTGAGCTTTTCAATTATCGCTGATTTCTCCATAAATCCTTCATGCCGATATACTTCTTTTCCAGTCGAATCATAAAATATTTGAGTTGGAATTAATCGAATCCTGCTTTTTTTGGTCAACTCCGGGTCTTTATCAATGTCAATGATTCGGATAACCACTTTCCCTTCATATTCTTTCGCTAGTTCGTCTAGAATCGGTTTCATTTGTTTGCAGGGAAGACAGATTCCTCGGCCGAACTCGAGTACCGTTGGTAACCTTTTCGGGATTGCCATAGTGGTTTGCTTCGAGTAGGCTGTGGTGGCAGTTGAAGTCGTTATCGTTGAAAACCCTAGTTTCTTTTGTTCGGTTGATTGCGTTATTTTTTTCTTAGCGGGTAAACCGACCGACGGTAATGAGAACATTAAACATAGTATGCTTAATACCATAATCTTATGGAATCTCATAGTCATTTTCCTTTCTTCGTTTCGCAAGCGAAACAATAGAGTATCTCTCCGGTTTTGTTTGTCCAGAATCTAGTTTTACATCGAGTACATTCTACCTCACGCAGTCCAGATTTTCTCTTTGCGGATTTCAGTTGCGCTAATTGATACTGATTACATTGACATTTCTTTTGATTAGTCATAATTTTTTAAATCCACATTTCAAAGCTCAACATCCAAATAAATCTTTTAATTTTCAAATCCCTAAATTATGTTATTGAATGATGAGATGATTTATTTGACATTGGGATTTTGGGTTTGGAATTTATTAGGATAACCATTTCTTGATTTCCGCAACGGTCGGAACTTTTCCGCTGGATTTTATCACGCCATCGATGATCACCGCCGGAGTAAACATAACTCCTTTATCCATCATTTGTTTCATATCGGTGATATACTCTATTTCAGCGTTAAGATTCAATTCTTTAACCGCTTCCTGCACATTTTTCAATGTGGTATGGCACCGTTTACACCCCGGACCGCATACTTCGATTTTCATACTATTTCACCTCCTGACTTAAATAACAAGAGAATTACATAGATTGATACAGGTTATCAACCCTTCGGTTTAATCCCTAGCACAGTAATACTGACTACTGATTGAGCGATATTATTAATATCATTTTTCGCTCCCTTAAAATTCTTGATTATTGCTGGCGAAGTTACCGCATTCCCTATTACTTCTCTCAGATACGAACACTTCTCAATTATCTTGACGTTTTTGAATCCCGCTTGGTTTATCGCTTTCAAATAATCTTTTTTCAAACTTGCGCCGGATAGACAGCCGATATATGCTTCAATCGAATTTTTAATCTCTGGCGGTAACGGCCTTAATAGAACCAAATCTGATACCATCAATCTCCCACCGGGTTTCAACACGCGATATGCTTCTTTAAATACCCTGTTCTTATCCGGAGAAAGATTAATCACACAGTTGGAAATAATCACATCTACGGAATTATCCGCTACTGGTAGATTTTCAATTTCACCGAGCCGAAATTCAACATTATCATACTTCCCTTTCTGCGCATTCTCTCGCGCTTTATCAAGCATTTCCGGGGTCATATCAACGCCGATTACATGACCTGATTTCCCAACCTGTTTTGCTGCGAGGAAACAATCGAATCCGGCACCAGACCCGAGGTCGAGCACCGTCTCTCCTTTTTTTAACGTCGCTAATGCGACCGGATTCCCGCAGCCGAGCCCGAGATTCGCTCCTTTCGGAACCGCATTCAACTCTTTATCCGAATACCCGAGCTTTTTACTGATACTAATCGCGGTGGATTGCTCATCACCGCAACAGGAGACCGGTCCGCAACAACTCCTATTTTGTTTCGCTATCTTTCCATACGCTACTCGAACTATCCTTTTAATATTTTTCTCGTGCATATAAAACCCTTTATAAAATATTCGTTTTGATTTTAGGGAACCTTAAGATACAAATCGTTTCTTCAGCCGCAGGGCGACGTTAACCAGACTGATTAATACCGGTACTTCGAGCAATGGACCGATAACAGTTGCAAACGCTTGATTCGAACTTATCCCGAATATCGCTACCGCTACCGCAATCGCTAACTCGAAATCGTTACTTGCGGCAGTAAACGATACCGCAGTAGTTTGACCATAACTCGCACCAAGTTTGTAAGCGAGATAAAAGGTTGCAAACCACATCAGAAAGAAATATATCCCTAACGGTACCGCAATACGCAAAACATCAAACGGTTGCTGGATAATATATTCCCCTTTCAACGAAAACATGATGATGATCGTGAATAATAACGCAATCAGGGTTAATGGGCTGATTTTCGGCGCAAATACGGTTTCAAACCAATCTTTCCCTTTCGCTTTCATTAAACTGAACCGGGTGATGATACCCGCAAGGAACGGGATACCAAGATAGATAAACACGGTTTTCGCAGATTCGAATATCGAGATACTAACATTTAATCCTTTAACCAGCCCTAACCAATTCAATGCGACGGTTATGAATAGATAGATATATACCGCATAGAAGAGAACTTGGAATATCGCATTAAACGCGACAAGCCCAACCGCTAGTTCCCGGTCACCTTCAGCCAGTTCATTCCAGACAATCACCATTGCAATACATCGGGCTAATCCGACTAAGATAACCCCAATCATATATTCCGGATAATTACGGAGAAAGAGAATTGCTAGTAGAAACATGACTATCGGTCCGATAATCCAGTTCTGCAGAAGCGATAATCCTAATAACTTCTTATTTTGGAACACTTTCCCCATCTCTTCGTATTTTACTTTCGCTAACGGTGGATACATCATCAAAATTAAGCCAATGGCAATAGGAATCGAGGTTGTTCCAACCTGCAATCCGGCGATAAACCGAGTTACTGACGGCAGCAGGAATCCGACCGCTATCCCGATTCCCATCGCTAGAAATATCCAGAAGGTTAAAAGTTTATCGAGTAAAGATAGTTTTTTCTTTTCAGGATTCATAGTATATTTTGCCACCAAGACACTAAGTTTCATTTTAAATTTATATATGCAATGCTAATTTTGCAATGTGAAATGATGATGTTCAGTCACTCGGTGTCTCTGTGGCGATAAAGGTTTTTTCTATCCACGCTTTAATTTCATCGCGCACTCGCCGGAATCCGGCGAGGATTTCATCCTCCGTTCCTTGAAACTTCGATGGATCATCAAAACTCTGATGTAGTTTCTTTCCTGCACCCGGGAAATAAGGGCAGGTTTCTTTCGCAGAATCGCAGACAGTAACCACATAATCAAACTGGCATTCTCGAAATTCATCGATACTTTTCGCCCGATGGTTGGAAATATCAATCCCGAGTTCTGCCATAACCTTAATTGCATAGGGATTAACTGCAGTCGGTTCCGTTCCTGCGCTATATACTTCATAGCGGTCGCTATAGACCGCACGTAATATCCCTTCCGCCATCTGCGACCGTGCAGAGTTATGGGTACAGATGAATAAAACGCGCTTTTTCATAAAATACTATATTATTATTTGGAATCCATGAACGCAGGAAACAATCATTTTGTGTTTGGCATTTACCGTGTAACATTGAATTTTTGATCATCCTAGATTTCATGGTTTCCTAATAAGTAATAGTTTATATGATTACTCCAAATAGCATCCCAGTTATAGTCGACATAACCACTACCAGAATCACATACGCTAGGGTTTTCTTGAATCCAATCAATCGGATTAATACTATCATACTCGGCAGACTCAACGCCGGACCGGCAAGCAACAGCGCTAATGCCGGTCCTTTTCCCATTCCGAGGTCGAGCAATGCTTTAATAATCGGCACTTCGGTTAAGGTCGAAAAATAGAACAACGCGCCAAATACTGATGCTAGTAGGTTTGCGGTTAGACTATTGCCGCCTAGCCATTTAGTGATAACCGATTCCGGAACGAGAACTTTCAACATTCCAGCAATAAACACCCCAACTAATAGAATCGGGAACACTTTCTTAAATAAATCCCAGGTCTGGAACATCCATTCTTTCAACTCCTCTTTTTTATACCAACGATATAGGATAATTCCGAGACTGACTAATAGAATGCCGGTTATTATCCATTTTTTCGCTGCACCAAAAATCAGGATACCGACGAGAACCGAAAAATAGAGAATAGTTATTCCACCATGTTTAGGTTTCTGGTCATCCGGCAGAATAAACATTTGATTATTACTATTTTTAACCGTTTCCTCTTTCCGCCATAGCCAAGCCATAATTAATCCGATGATAATGGAAAACGAAATTGCACCGAGAGCACGCGCGAGCCCTAACTCGAATCCTAACAACCGCGCAGTATAAACGATAGCAAGAACATTTATCGCCGGACCAGAATAGAGAAACGCAGTTGCGGGACCAAGCCCAGCTCCGCGTTTATATATCCCACCGAATAACGGCAATATGGTACATGAGCATACTGCAAGGATAGTTCCGGAAACTGACGCGACACTATACGCAACCCATTTTTTCGCTTGCGCCCCGAAATATTTCATCACCGCAGTTTGCGAAACGAATACCGCTATTCCACCAGCGATAAAAAATGCCGGTACGAGACAGGTTAATACATGCGCGGATAGATAATCGAGTAGGGCAGACAATCCGCCGCCCAAAATTTTCTGGAGTAACATCATAAAATTTTGAAAATTCAAATTTCAAATTTCATAGTCCAAATAAATCGTTTAAATCCAAATCGATTAAAGGATTACTGTGATTCAATGATTTATTTGACATTTGGATTTTGGATTTTGCGATTACCATTACAAACAGTCGTTCTTCTCGAGCCGCAAACCATGCATTCTTGCAACCGCGCTAAATCCGATTTCGCGATTTCGTTCTGTTCGAGCCATTGTCGCAAAATATCGAGAATCAGTTGCGAGAAATGTTCCGTTTGCGGTTGGATACGATAGATTATCCATTGCCGGTCACGTTCATCTATAACCAGATTGGCAGCGCGTAACAATTTCAACTGATGCGATATCCGCGATTGTGACATCTGCAGTACTTCTTCCAACTCACAGACACATAATGGTCGTTGGAATAAGAGATTTAGAATCCGCAATCGGGTCTGGTCAGATAATAGGTTAAATAACTCGGCTATCTCTCGCATAAAAAACATATTAAATCCAATGTATGATTATATGTTCATATATTAAAACACAGAACCGACTGGGTTGTCAAGTAGCAATGGAGCAGAATCGGAATTGAACCGTTCAATTCCGATTCAAGCCCAGAGAGAGAAATTTTCAAACCATCTTTTTTCTAAAAGCGGTCTTTTATCAGTTAACCACACTCTTTCCTTTACTTACCAAGCATAATTTTTCTTGGCTATATTTTTCTAGAGTATAGAGACACCCTGCGGTTAAATAAATGAATTATTATAACTGAAACAAATTTGAATATCGAAATCTGAAACAATAATTTAGCTACTAAGCCACAGAGTACCAAAGTAGAATCGGTTTACATGGTAAAATGAGCATTTTTAAACATGAACCTTGGCGTCTTTGTGTCTTAGTGGTAACAGGAGAGAAGATGGTATGCAGAATGTTTCGATTGCTTCAATAAAAATTGGTTTTCGTGCTCGGTTTGATTTCGGTAATATAACCGAGTTAGCGGAAGATATCAAACACCATGGATTATTACATCCAATAGTGGTAACATCAGATTATGCATTGATTGCTGGATTCAGAAGATTGAAAGCAGCTGAATTGCTCGGCTGGCAAGAAATTCCAGCGATAGTTCAAATACAAAGTTCGAAGGAAGAAATAGCAGGTAACGAAACTAAATTTACCATTCCAAATTCAAATAACAAAATAGAATCATCTTTGAACTACACCTTGACTAAGCTCGAAATAAACAGTCAGGATAAGCAATCCGCAATATCCAAGTTAAAACAGTTTGACATGCAATTATCGGAAAATATGCAAAGGAAAGACTTGACTCCGCTAGAGCTCTGCGAAGCGATTCTCGAACGAAAACACCGGTTTGAACAGGTCTATGGAAAGATTAAACACGGAGGTGACCATATGAGTGAAGAATATCAAAAAAGCAAGTTATCCAAAGGAGAACTTGCTTTCCCAGACTTCTATGAACAGACGGCAAAACTTTTAAAAATGAGCATAACCACCATCTATCGATTTTTACAATTAAAAGACTTAGACCCGGATTTGAAAGAGTTGGTATCGGCTCGAGCACTGGGATATCGGGAAGCGTTATATCAACAAT
This sequence comes from bacterium, assembly GCA_026416715.1. Taxonomy (NCBI): domain Bacteria; species bacterium. The sequence goes on along the minus strand of JAOAEQ010000012.1, from coordinate 78,385 downwards.
CTGAACGGAATCGTGCGAGGAAAAAAACACAACCGCAGAAAGCTCTATACAAACCGATAGGAGTTCCGAGTCCGGCGCACATTGCGCCGATGCAGGAGCAATATCAATCTGCACCGAACCTGATTCAATTATTCATGCTCATTCAGCATAGTTTCCAAATCGTCCAGAAACTAAAAAAGAAACCATTAGAATATGACAAGTTTAAGTTGGAATATTTTTATATTCTGATTCCGCAGATGGAAAAACTGATGGAATATTATGGGGAAGTGTTATCTCGGTTACTGCAAGAGCAAGAAAAGAAACTGCAACAATTAACCAGCATGAACATTGAGCAACCGGAGCAAATCTAGTAAATGATACCCGCAAGAATTAATTGTTAGTGTTAAACTTATAAAAGCCAACAAGTGCAACCTTTAAATTCACAGTTTACTAGATATTATCGGAATAATTAGGTTGTTTAAAACTCGAAAAATTAAGCCACGAATTTTCTCGAATCTAATTAAATAAAATATTGTATAATATAAGCGATAAACGATAATTCGAGTTCAATCGTGGCTTGTTTTTTATGGTTTCGGTAACTTTAAACCAAATCAAACTTTCTATTGCCGATAAGCTCATTCTCAATGATATTAATCTTAAGATTGACGCTGGGGAATTGTTTTTTCTCCTCGGTCCGTCAGGGTGTGGGAAAACTACTCTTCTTCGGTTATTAGCCGGATTCTATCAACCGGATACGGGTGATATTTATTTCAATGACCAGCGGGTAAATGAATTCCCGCCGTATCAGCGGAATATCGGGTTTGTATTCCAGAACTATGCGTTATTCCCGCATTTAACCGTAGCGAAAAATATCGAGTATGGATTGAGAACGCGCAATATCCCGATAGCTGACCGAAAGAAGAAAGTTGCGGAGATATTGGCGTTAGTTAAACTTTCAGGGTATGAGAAACGGAGTCCGGGAACGTTATCGGGAGGAGAACAGCAGCGAGTCGCGGTAGCTCGCGCTTTGGTTATTTCGCCAGATTTATTGCTGCTCGATGAACCGTTAGCGAACCTAGATGCGAAACTTCGAATTGAAATGCGAGAAGAAATTCGGGCTATCCATCGGGAATCAGGAGTAACGACGATTTATGTAACGCATGATTGTAAAGAAGCGTTATCATTAGCTGACCGAATCGCTGTAATGCGCGATGGGAGAATCTTGCAAGTCGGGACGCCAAAAGAAATATATTATCAACCAGTTAATAGTTTCGTTGCCGGGTTTATCGGGGAAACCAATCTGATTAATGGAACGATACAACAGATACTAGAACACAATCAGATTCTTATTCAGACCGAACTCGGGCAACTAATAGCGAATCAGGGTTCTATTCCCGTTCAACCAGGTCAATCAGTGATATGCTCAATTCGACCGGAATCAATCCAGTTACAAAAGTACCAAGCATCAAGTACCGAGTACGAACATAGCCCGATGAACCGGTTTTCTGCAGATATAGTTAGCGCAAGTTTTCAAGGGGAACAGGAGCAAATTTGGTTCCATCTCGCTACTGGGTTGGAATGGAAAGCCGTAGTAACTGAAGCAAAAGCAGTGTCGGTTAAACCGGGAGAAAAAATCAACATTTCATTTCCTCCTGAACATATTATAGTTCTAAAAGAATAATTGTTATACCCCCAAATTTTGCAATTGACGTTGTCTCTTATATTGAGTATAGCTCGGGGTTAAACCCTAAGGTGTATTCATGATGCATTTGTTTCTCTGGGCTCAAGTTTGGGGCTATCCAATCCCCTAAACTGATTACTTCCTATCTTCAGATAGGGGGTATAAGCGGGATCAAGAATGGCGGAATTTCGTCACTAAATCTCTTCCTTGCGCAAGTAAACGAGGGATTGTTTTTCATGTACCATTCGGGATAAGGTCTATTACTCGCAAAGAGCGCTAATGGAACTCAATAACTTTTGCGTTCTTAGCGGTCTTTATATAAATCGGTTATGAAGTTTGGATTACTTGCTATTCTCCTACTCTTCTTTGTGGTTTTTTTCATCTACCCAATATTCTATGTGGTTGAGCAATCGGTTTGGATAGACGGGCAATTTGATTTAACCTATTTTAAACTTCTATTAACTCATCCGATTATCCAGCAGGGGTTACGTAATAGTTTCCATCTTGCACTGGTAGTAACGCTGTTAACCACGCTGATTAGTTTCCCATTATCGCTGATATTCCGACGATACCAGTTTTTCGGGAAACGGATTTTCAGCGGGTTAGTATTACTACCGTTAATCGTCCCGCCGTTTGTCGGCGCAATCGGATTTAAGCAACTGCTTGCTCGGTTTGGGTCAGTCAATCTGCTGCTGATACAATTCGGGCTGATTGCGGAACCGCTCGATTTTCTTGGTGCAGCGGGATTCTGGGGCGTGGTTATTCTCGAAACGCTCCATTTATATCCGATAATGTATTTAAACTTAACCGCAAGTTTAGCTAATCTCGACCTGAGTTTAGAAGAAGCTGCAGCCAGTCTTGGTGCGAAACCGTTCCGACGCTGGAGAACCGTAACCCTGCCGTTAATTTTACCCGGATATTTTGCTGGTGCGGTAATCGTTTTCTTATGGTCATTTGCAGATTTAGGTACTCCGCTGATTTTTGAATATCGGAAAGTTGTTCCCATAATGATATTCGAAATGATAACGGATATGGCCGTGAACCCGATGGGCTATGCGTTAGTCGTATCTGTGCTGTTCTTAACTATTCTGCTATTTATCGTTAGTAAAAAAATCGGCGGTACGAAAGGATATGCGAGCTTAACTCGAAAAACCGAAATCGTTGTTTCAGAACGAAAAGATAACAATAAAGTTATCCAGTTCATTCGTTCTATCGTTCTATCGTTGTTGTTGATTCTTTTAATTTTCATTTCCGTTCTGCCCCATCTTGGCGTCATCTTAACTTCATTTTCGGATGAATGGTTTATGACCGTTCTGCCAACTAAATGGACACTGAAATATTATCAGTTAGCATTTGCGCATCCCTTAGCGATTAGCAGTATCAGGAATAGTTTGATGTTAAGTGCTGCGAGTACGTTTCTCAATATTCTTATCGGAGTTAGTATTGCCTATCTGGTTGCGCGGAAGAAGATTCGCGGAGCAATGATGTTGGATATTTTAACGATGTTAAGTTTAACCATCCCCGGACTCGTCCTAGCATTCGGATATTTAACCTGTTTTTCCGGAACGTTTCTTGACCCGCGAGTTAATCCGGTTCCATTACTGATTATCGGATATACCATTCGCCGGTTGCCGTATATGGTTCGGTCAGCGTATGCCGGGTTCCAGCAATGTAGTGTCACGCTCGAAGAAGCCTCTTCAAGTCTCGGAGCAAAACCGAGTCAGACGTTTTTACGAGTAACCTTCCCCTTAATCTTCATGCATGTTTTGGTGGGTAGCGTGCTTGCCTTTGCGTTTGCGATGCTGGAAGTAAGTGATAGTCTTATCCTCGCAATGCAAGAGAGATATTACCCGATAACGAAAGCTATCTATGCATTACTCGGGCGGGTAACTGATGGACCGCAAATCGCGAGTGCGATGGGCGTTCTCGGTATGGGAATTTTGATAATTTCGTTCCTTATCGCCAGCAAACTTCTTGGGAAACGGATGGGAGATTTATTTAAAGTATAACATGGTGATAGTTGAGTGGGGATAGAGTTAAACGGTATTGCTCTATTCTCATTCCGCTTTTAGTAGGTGCCTTCTCAGAAATAAAGTCATGATAGGAAAATCAATTCCGCTGGAGATACTCACTATTTTGAGATTAACAGTTTTATTTTGTTCGATTTTCAAGTATAATATCTATCCAAAACTATTCGGAACATAAGATTACCAATGCCACACGACAATAAATTGTCGAATAAAACTATATTTCTATCTGACTTTAGTCGAGGTTATCAGGCGTTTACCTTAAGAAAATTAGCTACCCCTAAAGGGTATAAATCCTGAGCTAAAGTTTGGTCGAATAGGAAGGAGTTAGGTAATATGGTTACCTGTTGGAGAATTTGTTTAGGTGGATTATTAGTTATGCTCTCATTCATTTCGGGGATAGGATTTGGTGCTCCGCTTCAACAACCTTTACCAGAAATAGTTGCGGTTTATGCTGACCCGCCCCCGAATGTAGATGGCATCCTTGATGATGCTTGCTGGCAGAAAGCAAAACCGGTAACGAATTTTCTCGATTATCAGACGGCAATGCCGAAACGGGAGCAAACCGAAGTCTGGATAGTGTATGATTCCGAGAATATCTATATTGCATTTCGTGGGTATGAATCGAAAATGGAACAACTGGTTGGAAAGTTTACAACCGAAAACGACCCGGTATATCTCGATGATTCATTTGAAGTATTCATTTCTCCGTTTATGGTTACGGTAAATAATAATTATTATCATTTCGTAACCAATATTCTCGGTACAAAATATTCGATGTTCCATGGTGATGAACGATATGCTGGAGCGGAAACCAAACTCGTTTGGGAAGTTAAAACCGGGAGAGAGTTGAATGCTTGGATAGCAGAATTTAAGATACCGTTTTCAACCTTAGCAGTGCGCGGATACAATGAACGATATTGGCGGATAAACTTCTGTCGGAACGAACTCCCGCATCAAGAAACATCGAGCTGGTCGTTCTGTGCTGGTTCATTTCATAACTCTGTGCGGTTTGGTATCCTGAAAGGAATCGAATTTAATGGCAAGTTTATTTCGTACCGTGGAGATATCGCTCCGCTCAAACCGTCTGCAACTGAAGGAACGAATCCGATTCCTATAGCTGACGCGCTCATTCCCCAGCCGAAGCCAGTGGTAATTATTCCCCAACCGATGTATCTGAAATTGTTAGAGAATGATTTTCGTATTAATAAGGAGACTAAAATCGTTATTGCCTCCAATCCATCGAAAGAAAACGCGAAAGCAGCAGAAGAATTGAATCAGGAGATAGCCGAACTTGCCGGATTCAATCTAGAAGTTGTATCCGCATCGAAATATAAATTCGGGAAAATAACTAATGCGATTGTTATTGGTGAACCGTGGGTGAATCCGATAAGTAAACAAATCTGCCACCATGAGAATATTGGGGTCACTAAAACTTATCCTGGTGAACAGGGATATATACTTCGGGTAACGAAAGAGTATGCAATTATCGCTGGGAGTGATCCGTTGGGAACCTACTACGGTACACAATCGTTTAAACAATTACTTCGGCAACACCATGATTTTTCACTTGTTGCGAAGGGAGCGGAGATTTTTGATAAACCACAATTTAAATATCGATGTATCCATCTCCTAGCGGATAAGGATTCCATCTGGTTTCATACTCGACTCATCGACCGGGTTTTTTCCCGATATAAAATCAATCATATTGTGTATGAAGTTGAACAGGGGATACAATGGGAATCGGTGCCGGAAGTTAACCAGCCGGCTGCGATAACGAAATCGGAATTTAAAAAGGTTCTCCAATGCGCAAAAGACCATTTTATAACGGTTACACCGTTAGTTCAGACACTTGGTCATCTCGAGTTCGTTTTCCGGGCGAAAAAGAATCTCGAATTTGTTGAAGATAGTGCGATGCCGTATGCATACTGTCCGTTAAATCCGAAAAGCTACGAGTTTATATTTAAAATGATTGATGAAGCAATTGACCTGTTTGATAAACCGGAATATCTCCATATTGGTCATGACGAATTCGAGATGCGCGGTACGTTCCCGGTGCATGAAGAATGTAAAAAAGTCGGACTGGTAGATTTATATTATTTGGACACGTTGAAACTTTACGAACACCTAAAACAAAAAGGGGTTAAAACGATGATGTGGGGCGATATCCTTTTAAAGGAAAAGTTTAAATCGAAAATTGATACGCTTCCCAAAGATATCGTTATTGCGGATTGGCATTACGCTCCAAAAACCGTTTATCCAAGCATTGATTTCTATCAGGAACACGGTTTTAGAACGATTGGATGTACCTGGTATATTCCGAAGAATATCGAAGGGTTCAGTCAGTATTGCGCAAAGAAGAATGCTTACGGAATGATGCAAACGACTTGGACTGGCTATTTTGGAAACGCTACTGCACTCGAGAAAGAGTTCAAGCAAATTTATGCTTATATTCTCGCTGCAGACTATTTCTGGAGTCCGTTACCGAAAAAACTTGATGAGCTGCCTTATGACCCGGCACAATTGCTTCGAGAGCGATATAACGAACCGACGAAATTGTTGAAACCACAACCGGGTATATTATTCGATTTATCATCGTATTGCAATGTTAGTCTGATTGATAGTCAAGATACGCTTGGGTTCCTCGGATATGGACAGGGTAATGATTTATCCAGACTTGCCATGCTCGGTCAGGATAGTGCGGTGCGATTAGAAGATTGTGTGATGTATACCATATCAAAAATCGGAGATACTCCTGCCGGGTTGATGTTGAAAGGACCAGGGATAGCAGAATCGTTTCCGGAAAAAATTAGCGGAATTCCGATTAAACAAAAACTATCTAGGATTGCATTTTTGCATACCACCGGTTGGCCAGCAAACCCTGAATCGAAAATCGGACAGTACATTATCAATTATCAAGATGGTACAAAATCCTTTGTAGATTTGAAATATGGGATTAATATTCATTCTTGGCTAGATAACGTTTCTCCGCCACAACTGAGTGTAGCGTGGAAAGGAAAACTGCGTGATGGGAAACGTATAACTATTCGGTCATATATCTGGTGGAATCCTTATCCGGAAAAAGAAATCAGCACCATCGATTTCGTAGCGACTGATGGTTCAGTTGCGCCGATATTATTAGCAGTTACTGGATTGGTTTAAAACCAAATCAAAAATTCGAATATCGCATATCGAAATAAAAGATAACTTGCAATAATAACAAAATCTTTTTATGTGATATTTTTATTATTGCCTGATTGTTATGGATTTCGAATTTCGATATTCGGATTTAATTTTTATAGGGGGTAGTAATTATGCCAGAACTAGGGTATGGAATCATTGGCTGCGGAGTTATTGCGCCGTTTCATCTGCTCGGTGTAAATAAAGCGAAAGGAGCGAAAATGGTTGCAGTCTGCGACATTATTCCTGAAAAAGCTGAAAAATTCGCTAAAGATAATAACATCCCAGCATGGTACACCGACTATAAAGAACTCTTAAAACGGCCGGATATTGATATTGTCAGCATTTGTACTCCCAGCGGATTGCATAGCGAAATAGCAATTGAAGCGGCTAAAGCTGGTAAACATATTTTATGTGAGAAACCGATTGATATAACGTTACCGGCAATTGATAAAATGCTAGATGTGGTAGAACAGAAAAATGTTAAGCTCGGGGTAATGTTCCAACGGCGGACGTATGAAACTTCTCAACAGGTTCGACAAACCGTCCAATCCGGTGGATTGGGAAAGATGGTATTGGGAGATGCGTATTTGAAATATTATCGGTCACAAGCGTATTATGATTCTGCTGGCTGGCGCGGTACTTGGGAACTTGATGGTGGCGGTGCCCTAATGAATCAAGGCGTTCATGGAATTGATTTGTTGCTATGGATTATGGGTGATGTTGCGACCGTATATGCGAAAGCTGACCATCTGGTTCGTAATATTAAGGTTGAAGATACTGCGGTAGCCGTGTTAACCTATAAAAACGGAGCGTTTGGTGTGATTGAAGGCACAACGTCAGTTTATCCGGGAGAAGAGACCCGATTGGAGTTTCATGGCGATCTCGGAACAATTATTCTCCAGGAACAAACCATAAAAAAATGGGTTATTCTCGGTTCGGATGGTAAACCGCAGGATGTAACCCCGCAAGGTGAATCTGTTAAAGTCGGTGGTACCTCTGACCCCGCAGCGATTGCTACACTCGGTCATGAACGCGGAGTCCAGAATATAATTGATGCGGTGCTGGAAAATAAACCGGTATATTGCTCCGGATTGGAAGCGCGGAAGTCGGTTGAGATTATCTTGGCAATATATCAATCAGTTAAGACGAAGAAAGAAATCAAACTCCCATTGTAAAACCATATTAGCCGCAGATGAACACAGAAAATTCTGATTATAAACATAAAGAAATAACTAAGGCATAAACCGAAAGTTAACAGAGAGGTTTTTGATAATATAAGGAGTGATCTGCGGCGAAATGTTATTATGAATGAAATAGGATTTGGTATCATCGGTTGCGGGATGGGGGCAGTGTTCCATCTCGCTGGAATTGAAAAAGCGCCAGATGCGAAACTGATTGCCGTAGCTGATACGATACCTGAGAAAGCAGAACAGTTTGCCACGAAATATAATGTTCCACTATGGTATGATGATTACCATAAGTTATTAACTCGACCGGATATTGATGTTGTCAGCATCTGTACTCCTAGCGGACTCCATAGCGAGATTGCGGTTAGCGCTGCGAAATCCGGAAAGCATATTCTCTGTGAGAAACCGATGGATATAACGTTACCAGCGATAGACCGAATGATTAACGCCGCAGAACAAGCGAACGTGAAACTCGGAATCGTTCTGCAGTGGCGAACGTATGAAACATTTCAAAAAGTTCGGCAAGCGGTGCACAATGGTGAGTTAGGGAAAATGGTACTCGGTGATGTATATTTAAAATATTATCGCTCGCAGGAATATTATAATTCCGCTCCCTGGCGAGGTACTTGGGCACTCGATGGTGGCGGCGCATTAATGAATCAGGGAATTCATGGGATTGATATCCTGCAATGGATTATGGGTGATATTGATACTGTATATGCAAAAGCAGACCATTTAGTGCGGCACATTGAAGTTGAAGATACTGCGGTTGCAATAGTCAGTTTCAAAACCGGAGCGTTCGGAACAATTATTGGCACTACTTCAACGTATCCAGCGCAAATACCGCAATTGGCATTGCATGGTGCACTGGGAACGATTATTATTGAAGAGCATTGTATCAAACGGTGGGTCGTACAAGGTGAAAATGGTAACCCAAACGAAATAACCCAAACGTCGCAAGATATGCGTATTGGCGGCATAGCTGACCCATCAGCGATTGCTACGCTCGGGCATGAACGGATCATCCAGAATATGCTCGATGCGATTCGATATAATAAACCACTTTATTGCTCTGGAGTTGAAGGTAGGAAGTCAGTTGAAATTATCCTGGCTACCTATCAATCTGCGAAAACCGGTAAAGAAGTTAAACTGCCATTATAATTATTTTAGCAAGTTCTCATTTAACTAGCGTTTCTCCATTTTGTCGTTCTTCCGTTCTTTAGTTTCGTGAAGTAAATCCCAGTATTGAGGTGGAATAGAAGTCCAATATAAACTAACCGGCAGTTGTGCGGACGACGTAACCTGACCACACATCACTCGTGCTGCACATTCTTGTTCATCTTCCTGGCTACAATATCCACAGAGAAACGCGTCCACCGCTTGAAATTGTAGTAAATGATAGGGACTCCCAAAAGAAATATAAATAACTGGGATTGTCAGATTACATAACTCACGAACCAGCATTTGTTGATTTGATGAATACACACTACACCAATCATAACTAGCGAGAATAACCTTGTCGAAGTTGGTTCTCGCATCAGCAACAATTTGATTTCGTTCAGTAGCCGAAATTGTTGTGCTTGCAGTTCGAACGCTAACCGTGGGTAAATAATTCCGTAAGGGAGTAAGAAAATAGGTGTTTGGTTTGTTATAAAAGATGGTTCGGGTAGGGGATAGAATGATACACATAACTCGGTCTGTAGTAGTAACTGGTATCGAATTCTTCCTATCGCCGACGAACGTTAGTGATTTTTCTGCTACTTCACGTGCAGTAGCTAAATGGTCTGCATGCCGTAGCGTTGAATCTAGTATCCACTGGTGCGGATACGCTTCTTGTGGCAATCCAACCATACTTTTTGCAGTTAAGATGCGGCGGACAGATTCGTTAATTCGCGCTTCGGTAATTTCACCGGTTGATATTGCGCTGTAAATTCCGGTGAAAACATCCATAGGATTTGGTGGCATTAGGATAATATCTACTCCCGCTTTGATAGCATATACAGTTGCTTGTGGAGTAGGAGCAGCATTTTGAAGTCCGGACATAGTAAACGCATCGGTTATAATTATCCCTTTATATCCAAGCTGGTTACGAAGAATATTATACAAAGCAGTGGTTGATAGCGTTGCCGGCCAAGCGGTTGAACCAGGGTCGAATGCCGGATACCAGACATGAGCGGTCATAATAAAATCGATGGGGACAGTTGTATCCTGTAAAAGGTTTGCATACGGTTTGATATGGATGTTAACCATCTCATCATATGATAGATTTACCACCGGTAATTCACTATGCGAATCACCAGTAGTTCCACCATGACCAGGATAATGTTTCAGTGTACATAGCATACCTTCAGCACGCGCGCCAGCGACAAAAGCTTTCGCTAACCGAGTTACTCGGTCTGGGTCATCACTATATGCCCGCGTAGATATGATCGGATTAAACGGTTCAGTATTGACATCGACAACCGGGCCAAACCCGACTTGGATTCCCATCGCCCGCGCTTCCCGAGCGGTTATTCGCCCGCATCGTTCAGCTAGCGCAGTATCATCAGCTGCACCGTGCGCCATATTCAGCGGAAATGTTGTTCCATCTTTAATTCGCGCTCCAGTACCCGCTTCAAAGTCTGCGACAAACCATAAGGGTATACGCGAAATAGTTTGTAACGCATAAACTGCGTTATATACCTGTTGCGCTGACCACTGGCTGAAAATAAATCCACCAACATGAAACACGGATATCTGCGTATACCCGTTTGCTATTGAACTATACCAAACGATAATCATCTGCCCGATTTTTTCGTCTAACGTCATTCCCGCAAGTGTGTTTTCTATCCAGACGGTATCTGGTGAATGTAACGGCGGTCCAGCAGGGGCAGACCCGCTCCAAGGTTGAATTAAAGCCTCTTGCTTAATATCCGCTATTTCACTTATTTCATAGGAAGATCCAACCGATTCTGAAGCAAGAGCGGAGCACGTTTGATGTGGTTCTGCAACATCAGATAGGAGAAGTATTGAGATACAACAGATGTAGATACCGAAATGGTTAAATCGCATAAATTCGTTAGACTGGATTTATGTGATTGCGAGGCGGTTATAATCCGGCGATAAATCGATCTATTGCACCTAACCAATCGTTTGCAATTGCTAGAAAGACAATGATACCGATTATCCCGACGAAAATAGCGAGTTTAATTAAACCGATAAGTAAACCGAGGAAACCGCGTGTCCGATAATCTTCTTTTAACGTTCGTAGAATTGTATAGATAACTAGCAATGAGATAAATCCAGCTCCACCAAATAGAAGAATGCGATATCCGATTTGTAACCAGTGTATATATTCTTCAGTTGACATAGGTCGATACTGGTCGGGGCGACCAGATTTGAACTGGTGACCTCCTGCTCCCAAGGCAGGCGCGCTAAACCGGTCTGCGCTACGCCCCGATTTTTTTATCGAGCAGTGTATTCTCTCAAGGTAACGTTCAAAATTTACCAATATATCTTATGCTAAATTAATAACAGGGGTCAAGTTAACTGAAAAACGATGTATCTTCTTACTCCTATGAAAAAATCGTTTTAAAGTTTTCTCCTTGTTCAATCCTTATGTTATAATATTTTCGTTCAAACAAAATACTTTTTGGAGGCAACAGAACATCTATGGAGAAACAATCAATCAAATTGCAATTACCAATTATTCTTGCGCTAGGGTCAATCTGGGGTTTGCTTGAAGCTGCAATGGGTATGGCGCTTCGTGGTAGTTGCGCATATATGATTACTGGTTCAGTTATGACCGGAATAGCGATAATCTTTTTTGCGATTTCGTTTGCGTATAGCCGGAATGTATGGAGTATCGGCTTGATTTTTCTGACCACAACAGGATTCAAGCTGTTGGATGCATATCTTTTACATCTGCCGTTCATGCATGGCGCAGTCGCAAATCCGATATTCGGTTTTCTTACTGAATCACTTGCATTCTTATTGATCTTCGCAATATTAGATGAATCTTTGAAATCGAAACGATATGGACAAGCGATACTCGGCGGACTTACCGCATTGGTTGCCGTCAACCTATTTCCGTTGGTTAAATTTGTTACGGGAATACCTGCTTGCATATATCCGGGAACACAATATCCATTATCGCTTTATTTTGCACCGGTTGCGATCGGACTCTCTTGTATCACTTGCCCGATTGGATTTGCTCTCGGTGAAAAATTAGCAGAATGGCAAACTAAACCGGTTTCTCGATTTATCTGGATTCCAGCGAATAGCACCGTGATATTATCACTACTGCTCCTACTCACAATGCGGTTAACTCGATATTAATCAGATTTGGTTTGTCCCAATATTCTAGCTACCAGCTGTGTTCTTATGCCGATAATCATTTCTGGACCGATCAATAGTGGGAAATCAACCGCTCTCTATCAAATTGCTCAGCACTTATCAGAACAACATATACATATCGGCGGAGTTATCAATCTACCGGTTATCAAACGAGGACAAAAGATCGGAACGGACACGTATTGTCTGCTGACCCGGCAATCACACCCATTCGCTCGACTTCAAACGTTAGTACCACTTCCTGCACAATCAGGTATCTCCATTGGAGAATGGTTTATTTTTCATGATGGGATACAATTTTGTATTCAGCAAATTGAACGAGCACAGCGAAATAAGGTAGAGATTATGTTTATTGATGAAGTCGGTCCTCTTGAACTCCAAGAACAAGGATTCCGCCGGATATTAGATAAAATCTTGCTTGGGCATAAGAAACTTTCGTATCAATTAATCTTAGTCGTTCGCGATTCGCTGGTTGAACCAGTCTGTTGTTTATATCCGAATCAAGAGTTTACTATTTTCAATCAACCATATAAAATGATGGAGCTCATTTTGCAATACCTAAAATCTTCTTGACATCATGTGTGTTATGTGTTACTATTTTATTTAAAGTGTTACGATTGAAAAAATAGTATGAGTGCAGTTATTCGATTCGGCATTTCTATTGAAAACCAGTTATTAGAGAAATTCGATAAACTTATCGCTGAAAAAGGATACACTAACCGGTCAGAAGCAATTCGCGACCTTATCCGTGATTCTTTAGTTCAAAAGGAGTTTTTAAGCAATATTCCGGTTGTGGGGACGGTCACCATCGTCTATGACCATGAGGTTAGCGATATTGCGCATAAATTAACCCATTTCCAGCATGAGTTTGAAGATTTAATCATCTCGTCAATGCATGTGCATCTACCAGCATGTAACTGTATGGAGGTTATCGCGTTGAAAGGACCGGGAAATAAAATGAAACAGTTTGCCGACCAACTGATTAGTATGAAAGGGGTTAAGCACGGAAAACTCACGGTTACTGCGATGGGAACTGACCTATAATTTTTTTGTTCCCTCGTAGCACGATTTATTATTTCGTATGTTTATTCGGAAGTATCGTAAAATAATAGAAATGGTAGATGCATATACGGCTTTCGCTTGAAGAGATGAATATCTATCTATTGGCAGAATACTCGGTAACATATATTATAGGTTAGGGAGATATCAATTATGAACAAGGGATTCACCTTAATTGAGCTATTAATCGTGGTTGCGATTATTGCGATTCTTGCTGCAATCGCGATTCCAAATTTTCTCGCTGCACAAACTCGGTCGAAAGTATCCAGAGTCAAAAGTGATATGGCAACGTTAGCTACTGGCATTGAAGCATATCATGTTGATGAAACCTGGTATCCGATTTATGGTAGAATTGCTGCTGATGATAGTTATCAGTTTCCGGCAATCCAAAATAACATCAACGATAAAATGCAGTTTATCAGTAAGGCGATAACTACTCCAATTGCATATATTACCCGAATCCCGGAAGACCCGTTTGCGAATTTAATACCCAGCGGACATCCAGAAATCAAACAGTATGAATATATTAATTTAGTCCAACATATTGCAAATTTCGGGAGTAGTCCACCAGCCTGGGCAGGACAACTGATTCATCCACGGTGGGGTGAATGGCGGATGGTCGGCGCGGGTCCGGATGGTGACCGCGGCAAAGATATTAAGTATAATATGGTTTATGACCCGACGAATGGAACGGTATCTAACGGTGATGTGGTTCGATGTCAACTCCGGTCAGAAAGTGTCCCCTGTCCGGGACAAGAACCCGGAATGTAACCGGATAATATCAGGTAAATACCTAATAACTGCTTACTAAGTTTACTTTTGAAAAAGAGGGAAGAGAAATATCGTCTCCGATTTCTCTTCCCTCAGATTTTCTGGTTTTAACTATTTTAAAAAAGAAAGTTGCTATATATGAGTTATGCTAGTGTTGATGTCATCTCGATGCCATTAAGCAAGAGATTATTGATTGCGGGAGCAATCGCCGGTTTCGGCGGATTTTTTAGCTTTCCGTTCCATCTTTTGGGAATCGGCGGGATATTTACACCGTTATGGATTCCCGCTGGTATTACCAGCTGTTTAGTTCCTCCATTGTATGCAATCCTAGCAGCGTTCATCATTCCGCTATTTTCTTATCTGGTTATGGGTATGCCGCCAATGGAACCGCCAATCTTCTGGGTGGTAACTGGAGAACTAATCGTTTATGCATATACAATTTCCTTATGCTATAATCACTATAAAATGAAAGGATATTGGAGTGTTATATTAGGGAGTATTGCGGATAAACTCGTTTTAACCCTATTTCTGCTATTGCTGGATTGGACAAATAGAATGCAACCGTGGTTGAACTGGTATTCGCTGGTTAAAGGAATTCCCGGGATAATCTTGGCGATTGTTGCGGTTCCGCTCATTGTCCACTGGATAGAAAACCAGCATCCGGGAGGGCTCGCTCCTGCATAAATAGGAGAGATATTCCGATCTGGTAACCTGCGTGATTTTTTGAAAAGAAATACTTTTTCCACCCAACAGGTAACGAGATTTTCCGAAATGTCTTAAGCGGTCAATCTGAATATAACCAAATTTGACGAGTGTTAACCGTCTAGTAGGTGGTGCTCCATCCTAAGGAACATATATGAACGAAAAAAAGTTACTTAATCAACTCATTCAGTTCCATGGTCATCTCGGTCCCTATTTAGTGCTCGGATATCGGATGGGCGCTATTGGGTTGCGTGAAACTAACGCAAAAAAATATTTCGGGGTTAACATTGCCGTCCATTGTCCAAATAAACCGCCGGTTCGTTGTTTGATAGATGGACTTCAATTCGCAACCGGAGCAACCTATGGGAAAGCGAACATCTGCATAACAAAATTTACCGATACCGTTAAGGTGGTAATAAAAAATACTACAACTAAAAAAACCGTTACCATATCGTTTAATCCGAAATGGTATCAGCTATTCAAACAAAATCTTACTCCCGATGAAGAAGAAATGAATGTTTTATCGTATACTATCTTAAGAGCTCCAGAACAAGAACTATTCCGGATAAAGTATAAAAGATAATGTATATAATCCATTTCACCAATCTCGATTTCAGTTATAAAAATAGCTACGTTCGGAGGAAATATTAACATGCCATTTTTTGAACTTAGAGAACAACTTACCTGAAAACACTCAATGGAGAACGCGCTCGGAAATCATTACGGGAAGAACTTGAAGCGATTGATTATTATCAAGAACGAATCGCAGCTACAAGCGATTCTTCACTCAAAAAATTTTTGAACATAATATGCATGAAGAAAAAGAACATGGTGCCATACCGAGATTGATTCCAGGATATTAGGGTAACATATTTTAAGGATAAGGAATTGGGGAACAATAGATATGGAAATTCTTATCTCTTTCCTTGCAAAGGTGTGTGCGTGGTGTCCCTTATGTATTTGCAAACGTAAATATCCGCATAGTAATTATGCATCCTTAATGAATCGAATTGAAACGTTTTGTCCGTTCTGCTGGGGTTATCGAAGAAGAGTAGCTAATGTTAAAATTCAACATGGCAAATAAATTGAGGTATCTATATACCAAATGTTAGGTTGAAAGAACGCGGTTTTGCATTGAGTCCGTGCTTCTTACCGATTTACCCTACTGAAATCACAAAGTTTCTACAAACCATTTAACTGATTCTGCAATAACTTTGTCTTCATGTATCTTCTTGCTAAAGGTATGGTCGCCACCAGGGATCAAAATTAATTTATTTTTACATCCGATCTGGTTCAGTGCCTGAGCGAACTCTTGTCCTCGCTGATAGGGAATAGTTTGATCTTCAGTTCCATGAATAATCAAGACCGGTCGATTCCGCTTAATAATCTCGTCTAGCGGTCGGATAAAGGGTAATTCTTCGCGAAACGCAGCCCCAATGTATATCGCAGATTGTTCTTCGAACGGCAGGTCTTGTTTCGGTAATCCAGCGTTATAGAAATCTTCCCACGGTTTCGCAACCGGTGCCCAGAGTACCGTTGATTTAACTCGGCTATCTCGACCGGACACAATAGCGGCAATACACCCGCCGAGACTTAATCCAAATACTCCGATTCGAGTTCGGTCAACCCACGGTTCTACTGAAAGATAATCAATGGCAACAATTGCATCCGAAATTTCACCGGATATGGTCATCTGGCTAAAATCTCCTTCACTATCGCACGAATGCCGAAAATCGAATCGAAACGCGCCAATACCGTGTTCAACCAGTTTTCGAGCGAATTTGGTGAATACCCAATGAGCATCCGCTTTATTTCCTGTGAATCCGTGATAAAAAATTACTGCCGGACAATTTGATTTTCCTTCCGGACGATGGATTATTCCAATCATCTGCATCCCTTGATTTTTAAAAGTTATCGGTGTTTCCATAATGATAAATAATTAGGTAAGCACGAAATAACCAAAGAACCACAAACATGATTCTGTTCTTTCGTCCTCTCTTCCTCTAGTCTTTCAGTTTATATGTAACATTTCTTTATAACTATTCCCCAAATAGACTGTTAGCTAGTTAAAAACTGTGGGTAAACTTTTATGGGGTTTATCTCTTGTAGATAACTCTATCAACCAATTAATAGTAATATCAATAACCTTATCTTCAGTTTCTTTTCCGCTAAAACCATGGTCTGAACCCTCGATAGTAAATAAATCACAATACCGATTTTGTAGCGCTGCATCTCGAGAAATAGAGTAAGGAACACAGGAGTCACAATCACCATGAACAATCATCGTTGGTATAGATGATTCCAAGAAATAACGAGAAGGATCTAACCATTTCATTTCTTCCCAGAGAACTCGACCGAATTCAAATGTACCGTTAAGCAAGATGAAACCGTCGGATATCAATTTGCTTACATTTTCATTATTGAAATATTTCTTGCCCCAAGGAACCTCCGGATGAATGAACGTTCGTTGCAAATCAAGTACCGGATTCCAAAATGCAATCCCTTGAATATGGTGTTTAATGAAGGGAATTGATAGACAGGTCGAAACTGCACCAAAACTTATAGCTATTATCGCTATAGGCAGATTGAATGCTTGTAATGTAAAATCGATAACTGCTTGCAGGTCGAGCATTTCCCCTGCGATGGTCATACCTCGTTGCGTACCCCCGCTTTTCCCATGTCCTCGATAAGAAAAACGAAGAACAGTAAACCGAGTTTTAGTTAGTTTCTCCGCAAGATGCAATAAGATTCCTTCATCCATACTCGCGGTGATTCCATGCGCGAGAATGATACAACCACGAGGAGTATCCTGTTGTACACGATGGATAGCAGCTTCAAGCATAATCCCATCAGTTGATTTAATGGTAATGATTTCCATAGGAAAATTTTCTTCGGATGATAAATTCTTTTAGTATTCCTTAATACTTTATAACTATACCCAATATATTCTGAGTTCCGGTTAACAGTTGTTCGTATACCTCCGGAATTTTAGCTAGTGGATACTCGCTACTGATTAACGGTGTGACTTTAATCAATCCCTTGGATAATAATCGGATAAACTCTTGCATGTTCCGATGTTCAGTCCAGCGAACATATCCATAAGGATAATCAACCCCATCTTTTTCATACCGTGGGTCATACCGACCAGCACCGGCTGCCCGAGAAATCAGCACCGCAGCTTCTTTAGCAAAAAACTGGTCACGATTGATTTCTAACGGCAGAACGCCAACAATAACGATTTTCCCACGGAACCGAACTGCATCAAACGCTTGTTCAAGAGGTTTTTTTGAGTTCGTCGCTAAACAGAGCAACACGGCATCTACTCCTTGTCCATCGGTATACGCTTTAATCTGGTTTAGATAGTTATCATCGGCCGGATTGAGTGCATCATCTGCCCCCAGTTGTTTCGCTAACTGCAACCGTTCAGGATTTAAATCAGCAACAATCGTTTTAACTCCAGCCGCTACGCAAACCTGGCTTACCATCTGACCAATAAGACCTAATCCGACAACTAACGCAGATTCACCAAATCGCAACCCAGATTGTCGAACGCCATGGATAGCAATCGTTCCCATAGCGATAAACGCAGCATCGCGCGTAGATACATGTTCCGGTATCGGGCAGTATAAATGTTTGGGAACGGATAAAATTTCCGCATGATGAACATACGGTGCCCCGTAACAGGCAACACGGTCACCTGGTTTAACATTGGTAATTTCTGTACCAACCTCTAACACAGTTCCAGCTTCACTATATCCAAGCGGAATGACTGATTGCGGAGGATTATTTCGCGCCGCTCGAATCATCAGTGTTTCGGTTCCCACGCTAATCGTCCCGTATTCCACCTTAACTAAAATTCGATTATTCTCCAATTTCGGTGGCTCAATTTGACGAATCGCTATTTTTCCTTCCTGATTAACAACGATTTGATGCATTCGGTTATTCATATTATTTTATTTCACAGAAAAACGCCATGAAACGCAACGACTCCACTCGCACAAAATATGGGGTATCTTTACGTTCCTAGCGTCTTCTTTTATACCTTTATATTTTTGCAAGGAAACTTTTAACCTTTCAAACCGGTCATTACTATCCCCTTAATAAAATATCGTTGGGCAGCGATAAAGATAATTAGAACTGGTAAGAGAACAACGAGTGATGCTGCCATAAGATGATGGTATTCTGTCTGATATAATCCTTGGAAAACCTGCAGACCGAGCGCTAACGTTTTCTTATCCGCACTCCGCAGATACACTAACGGTCCCCAGAAGTCGTTCCAGTTCCAGATGAAACTGAAAATAAGCACGGTGGCGAGAACCGGTTTCGATAACGGTAGAATAATGGTTGAATAGATGCGAAAAGAGCTGCAACCATCAATCCGTGCCGCTTCATCTAAATCTATCGGGATGGTTCTAAAGAATTGACGGAGTAAGAAGATAAAAAATGCGCTGCCGCCGAAAAATGCCGGAATAACTAAGGGGTAAAACGTATCAATCCATCCGAGTTGCTGGAAAAGAATGAACCGTGGAATTTCGGTAACCATCGCTGGGAGCATCATGGTGCTTAAAACTAAAAAGAATAAGAATTCCCGCCCCGGAAACCGCAATCTTGCAAATCCGAACGCAACTAGTGAACAAGACAGTATTTGACCGAGCAAGGAAAACCCCGTTATCGTTAACGTATTCCGCAGGAGAACCGGAAAATCCATCATTGATAATGCCCGAACGAAATTTTCCGGTCGTAATGGATGCGGTATCCACACCATGGGTAGTTTACTTAACTGGGAATATTCCATCAACGAGGTGCGTACCATCCAATAGAACGGCAGGAGATAGAGAATGGCACCTAACGACAATATAATAATCACGATGCTATGCGCTATCTTTATTCTATATTTTTTACTTTCTATCCAGACCATGGTAAAACAGTGGTTAGTAGCAAAGAGTCAATGAACAGAGTAACGTGTATTCATTCTCCTGGTTACTATCCACTCGATGTTATGTTTGTTCATAATGTACCCAACGTTGGGCAAGCTTAAAATTGAGTAACGTCAACCCTAAAATAACTAAAAATAAAAACCATGCCATCGCACATGCTTGTCCCATAATGAGATACCGGAACGCATTCCGATAAAGATATAGTACATACACTAACGTTGAATTCGCGGGACCACCAGGTTCAATTGATGCGCCACCGCTAGTCATCACATAAACTGCAGTAAATACTTGGAACGACCCGATTATTGCCATAATCAGATTAAAGAAAATCGCTGGACTTAACATCGGAATCGTAACGTTCCGAAACCGCTGCCATATATTTGCACCGTCTAAATCCGCAGCTTCATAAAGTTGTTCTGGGATACCTTGTAATCCTGCTAGATAAATGAGCATCGGTCCACCGAGACTTCCCCAAACAGACATAATCATTACTGCCGGCATAGCCCACTTAGGCGAGGTTAACCAACCAAGCGGTTCGATACCAAACCAACTTAGAACATAATTAATCAACCCGATATCTGGATTAAACAACCACCGCCACAATAAACTGATTGCAACTCCGGAAGTTACCGCTGGTAAATAGTAGATAACGCGAAAGATATAACTCCCACGAATTTTTACATTAAGCAGCATAGCAAGGAGAAGCGATAAAATCAAACTCAGTGGTACCGTGATTACACTATAATAGATGGTATTAATCAAGGATTTTTGGAAAATCGGGTCTGCAAATAATTTTTTAAAATTTGTTAAACCAACCCAACGTGGGGCAGTAAGAATATCATATTCAGCAAAACTTAAGAGAAATGAAGCGATGACTGGAGCGAACGTAAAAACGATAAATCCGATTAACCAGGGAGATATAAATAGATATCCTTCTACCCATGGATACCAACGCCGTACAATTACAATCCCCATAAAAATTATTCCTGCAAACATAACGAGATATGGAATAAATTGCGCACTTTTTTCAACGAGAACCCGTTTCCCGGTATAAACTGGTTTTGGTCGGTTGCGAAATTCATCGAGAAACTTATTAGCCTTCTGCTCAATCTGTAACAAACCTTGTTCCGGAGTAATTCGTTGAGTTCGAATATTTTCATTAACCGAATCCCAGATACGAGATAGAAATTCGGTTTTCCAAGGTTTATCCGGAATATCAATGGTTGAATATGCTACAGCATCAATAAATATTCGAATCGATTGCGGGGGTGGACTCATAAAACAGTTCGGATCGAATGCGACTTCTCTCGTTCCCGGAACGCAGTTTTTTTGTTTGCCAAGTAATCGTTGTCCCTCTGCACTCGAATAGAATTTAACGAATTCCCAGGTTTCATTCGGATGTTTACTTTCGCGAGCAATGCAATGCCCGCCAACAGCAAGTATAGAATATCGGATTTTCCCTTTTGGCGTAGGAGCAATATCCCAATCTGCATCTTTCATCGTTTCAGATAATCGCGCTAATTGCCAGGTTCGACCAATGAAAAATGCGATTCGGTCATTTTCAAATAGTTGCATTTCATTCGTATCTTGAATCTGTTGCGTAGTCGGGGTCATTTTTCCATACAAACTCATTGCCCAGGTTACCGCTTGTAATGCTTCCGGTGAATTGATAATACATCGGGTTGCATCGTCATTAAATATACGTCCACCGAACGATGGAATTAGCAATCGAAAATCTGGGATCAAGGTTCCAAATTGGTCTATTTTCCCGTCGCCGTTCGTGTCTTTGGTCAAAATTTTTGCTGCTTGTTTATACGTATCCCAAGTCCAGCTTTCATCCGGGTAAGGGATTCCGGCTTTATCAAACAACTTTTTATTATAAAACAGAGCGTTTGTAGAAAAATGGATTGGATAGGCATAGAGATGACCGTCAAATGTTAACGTCGTAGTTAATTGCGAGAAAAACCCTGAAAAGTCTATACTATCCCGGGCAACATAAGGGTCAAGATTCAGCAACCCTTGTTTTGCCACGAGTTGGGCGAGAAATTCCGTGGTAACATACATTACATCCGGAGGAGTTCCCGCGGCCATATCCGTGAGAAAAATACGGGAAGCTTCCGAATTTGGTTCAAGCTGAACTTTTATATGGGGGAATCGTCGTTCAAATTCAGCAATAATTTTTTTAACACCTAGAATCTGCTGATATGAAGTCTCAAAAGTAAGATAGCGTATAGTAACTTTTTTACTGGTCGGTTCAGAAAGTACCAACGAATGATGAAAAAGGTAACTACTAACGATAATTAATGCAATGATACATCTTCGCATGGATAGTTTTCTCGTTCCAATTAAATAATATCACATTACTATTTTTTCCTGGCTTATTTATTTAACCGTTGACCCCGGAGGTACAGGTTTTTCTGTAGTTAAAATGACTGGCGCACCGTTAACAGTTGCAGCGAGAATCATACCGTTCGATTCGACTCCGCGAATCGTGCGCGGTTCAAGGTTGGCTAACAGAACCATATCTTTTCCTATGAGTTGGTCCGGTGTATATTGTTGCGCAATTCCGGCAACTACTTGACGGATTTCATTACCTAAATCAATTTTCAGCAATAATAATTTATCTGCCCCGGCAACTTTTTCCGCAGCCACCACTTTCCCAACCCGAATATCAAGTTTCATAAAATCATCATAGGTTATCATAAGTTATTATATATGATAGATTTTAGATAGCAGAATGCTGTTTGATTAATTTCTGAATCTAAAATTCCCCACTCCTTACATTGACATAAATTTGCTAATTATCCTACTATATTATTCTAAATCTGGTCAATAACGTAATTGACGGATAATTACATAAATAAATTAAATGATTCTATATAGAGAACCTACAGTGTTACACTATTATTACGCCATTTATACCGATGCTAAATTTTTTTAAAAAAAACAAAATTACCTTGCCCCAATATCTAAACTTATTACCGTCGTATTACTGCAATGCTCGATGCGTAATCTGCAATATCTGGCAAAAGAATCCGCAAACGTTACAGCGAAAATCAGAAGAATTATCTATCGAGTTCTATAACCGATTATTTGCTGATCCGTGGTTACGAGAGATTAAGCATATAACCATCAGCGGGGGAGAACCATTTTTATATCCGCAACTGGTTGAGCTTGTTAAACTGATTCCAAACCATATCGTTGTGGCAATCGCTACCAACGCAACCGTTCCTTTGTCTATCGTTACCCCCAAGCTCTATGAGTTCGTTCACCGAGATAAATTATATCTCCAGATTTCGTTAGATGGCTCGGAATCGGTGCATAACCAACTTCGCGGGTTACCGAATGCATATCAAACCGCCATGGAATATATCGCACTCCTGAAACAATTAAGTATCCGATTCTATTTTTCTACCGTTATTAATACCAAGAATTATGCGGAGTTGGAACAAATATACTTGTTGGCAAAACAATTTGATACGTTCGTTCAATTCAATCCGATTCATCCCGGAGATTATTACCATCATCCGAAATTGACCGAATTATCGAATTGGTCAGAACCGCAGATTCAATGCATTGAAGAGCAACTAAACCGGATTGTTCCGGATTTAATCCAACGGGAGAAAATATATCCAGATGAAATAAGGTTCTATCGCCAACTACCGAATTATTTAAGAAGCAAGAACATCGATTATCCAAAATGTTATGCTGGGAGTATAGCGTTCTATTTAGACCCGTATGGTTCGATTTACCCTTGTCCAGTTTTCTGGAGAGAGATGGGAAATATTAAAACTGATAATCCGATTAAGGTCTGGAAAAGCGGACAAGCGGAAAAAGTTCGGCGAGAAATTGCGCGATTCACCTGCGGAAAGTGCTGGCATATTTGCCAGATGCCACTCAACTTATGGTTACGTGAACAATCTCTATCCCAAAGTCAAAATAAGCCATTATCCGCAATTACACAAAGAAATCAACACACGCAATAAAAACAATTAACGATGTTCTTTGCGAACTTTTCGTAACCACAGCGCGTCTCAGCGGGAATCAAGTTATCCTTTCACGACGCCAATTGGTCGTAATTTTGCGACTTTACTACTTAATCCCGCTTGATGAACAACCTCGACTACTCGCGAAACATCTTTATATGCTTCTGGTGTTTCTTCAGCGAGAGTCCATCGGCCAACACTACGAACCACGATTCCTTTATCTTCGAGTTCGCGTTTTAATGCGCGACCAGCAGTAAACCGTTTTGCTGCTTCTCGACTCATGGCGCGGCCGGCTCCATGGCACGTTGACCCGAACGTTTCCTCCATCGCTTTCGGTAGTCCAACTAAAACATACGATGCCCGACCCATATCTCCTGGAACCAGCACGGGTTGACCTACTGCCGAATATCGAGCCGGAATCTGTGGATGACCAGCAGGAAATGCTCGCGTTGCTCCTTTTCGATGTACACAAACCGTCATTTTTTTGCCGGCAACAGTATGTTCTTCAATTTTCGCAATGTTATGGCAGAGATCGTAGACTAATTCAAACCCTAATTCCCGCGGGGATATATTAAAATACCGTAAAAAAGTTTCTCGAACTAAATGAGTTAATACCTCTCGGTTGGTCATCCCAAAATTTGCTGCTGCTGCCATTGCAGCTAAATATCTTTTTCCTTCCGGAGATGAAATCGGAGCACACGCGAGTTGCGAATCCGGTAATTTGATTTGATATTTACTCGATGCTTCCCGCATGACCTGAAGAAAATCAGTACATACCTGATGCCCGAGCCCACGAGAACCAGAATGTAACATCACAGTTAGCAACCCGACTTCAAGACCAAATGCACGGGCCGCAATCGGATCATAAATCTCTTCAACCTCTTGAATTTCAAGAAAATGGTTTCCTGCTCCTAAGGTACCAAGTTGGTCATATCCGCGTTCTCGCGCTTGTTTACTAACTTGTTCCGGATCAGCGCCAGGAATACAACCGGAATCTTCAATCACGTCAATATCCGCAGCTTCACCTAACCCATGTTCTACTGCCCAGCGCACACCTTTTCTAAATATTGCATCCATATCAGATTGGGTTAACTTAATTTTCCCAGAACGACCTACCCCACAAGGAACATTGTGGAACAGCGCTTCAACCAAATTCGGTATTTTTGATTTAACCTCTGCTACTGTCAAATTGGTTCGAATTAACCGAATCCCACAGGAAATATCATAACCAACTCCACCAGGAGAAATAACCCCTTCATTTAAATCCGTTGCTGCAACCCCGCCAATAGGAAATCCATATCCCCAATGGATATCAGGCATTGCATAAGATGCGGTAACTATTCCAGGTAAATGAGCGACATTTGAAACTTGGACCGGAGCTTGGTCTGTTTGCATCGCTGTGAATAATTGGTCATCAGCATAAATTATTCCGGGAACCCGCATACCCGGATATTGTTCTTTAGGTATACGCCACCGATACGCATCTAATCGTTCAATATACAGTTCTTGTTTTGTTTTCATAGCGAAAGTTGATTTTTCATAAAGGGTACAACATCAACTCAATACCCTAAAATAGTTGAATAGTGCGATTTAAAAAGTGATATATTAATTATAGTTTATCACTATTTATCTGATTCTGCAATATTATCATGTCACCTAACTAAATGTAGATAGTTTCTAGTCTAGTTGTTTTGTAACTATACCCGAAGAGTTTTAACTTGCGATGCAGTGGATGTTAGTAAAAGAATTAGGATAGAATCTCTCATTGTTTATTTACTACTCGAATCTGAGTCGAGCTAAACAACGATGTCGTATCAACGAGTTCACAATTCTGAATAGGCGGTGAGAAGTCAGATAATAACTTTTGGATTAGCCATGGCGTTGCCATAAGCTTAAGTCGAAGGAGTTTGCCATAAAAACCATCGGTTCGGATTCGACCAGCCACAGTGATGGTTACGGGATTCGTTCCTCGATGTTGACGAAATAAGGTATAAAGTGATTTCAATTGTTTCCGATTGAATTCAGTCTTACTTTCGATCAGAATAGTGCCCTGAAGTTGCTTGCTAATTGCTGATAAATCAAATAGTTGGTGAACCGTTACAGTAGGTCGGTCGTCAGTTCTCTCAATTGAAATGCAAACTAACAGTGGTCGATCTTGTTCAATGAGAGACCGATATCGGTTAAACTGTTTCGCATTTAAACTTAATCGAATGATGCCAGTATCATCTTCTAAATAGAGATGGATATTGAGTTTCCCTTTTTTAGCCGATGTCGTATATTCTGCTATGGTTCCAGCAAGATAATAAGGTCCGGTATTTTTTGCGGTAAATCGTGGAATAGTACAAATCGGTTTAATACCAATCCGAGTTAAAAAATCTTGATATGGAGCTAACGGGGAAGCGGATAAATAAATGCCAGTTGCTTGTTTTTCAAAGGCTAGTCGTTCAGCGAGTGTAAATTCCTCAAGGTCAGGATAGGGATCGGTAATGCTTTCTTCTGCAACCGTGTAAGCACTTACATCGAATAACGTATTGCTTGAATCTAAGCTGGCATAATGCCGCGCTTGTTTAACCGTATCTTCTAATATTGCTAACAACTGTGCTCGGTATCGGACTAAAGAATCACAGGCTCCCGCACGGATTAAATTTTCGATAATTCGCTGCGTTACCAGATTAGGATTAGTTCTCCGACAGAAATCAAATAATGATGTATACCGTTTATTACCTCGAGCGCTAATAATATTTTCTGCTACTTTTTCTCCCACCCCGTTAACCAGCATTAGTCCGAATCGGAGTGCGCCATCTTCCAATATCAATGATGCCTGGCTATGATTAATATCTGGCCCGCGAACCGTAATGCCAAGCCGTTTTGTTTCATTAACATACCGATTTACTCGAACCTTAGAGCTTTCATAGTGCTGAAGTAATCCATAGAAGTATTCTACCGGATAATTCTTTTTAAGTTGCGCACAGCGTAAACTTAATTCAAGTACTGCGATGAGTTCAGGTTTTGTTACCGTATTCCCAGTTTCAGTTATTAGGAACTGCCAAACTTTTTCTCCGATGAAGTCAGTAAACCCTGCTTGGTTCCCTGCACGGAGAAACTGATTTCGAATTTCGTCTGCTTTTCGGATTTTGGGTTTGCTTAAGAGATGCTGGACAATTTCGTGTACTCCTCGCGGGTCTAACCCGGTAAATGTTTTTACTAAATCGTAAACTTGCTCTTTAAATAAAATCATTCCACGCGTGGAATGAAGAATTTGTTTTGTTGCACTATGTAACGTATTCAGCGCTTTATTTGGTTTTGTGCCGGTAAGAAAATCAGCGATGAGTTTTCCGGACGGATATCCGCAGCGGTGCAGTGCAATTGCGGTAAGCAGTTCGGTGAAATTTCGTGGACTCAACTCTGGTAATAATGAGCGAATTGATGAACTATCTAAGTGTGGAAGACCAACGGTTTCAGCATTTCGAATCATTTTAAATAACCGTTTATCTTCCAAATCAAACGAAAAAAGGTCTAGGGAAATAGCATGGCGTTTTTTGACCTGTGCTAATGTATCTGCGATTGCTGCTAATAAGGGTTGACTGCGTAATTCAATGCCAAACAGTTTAACCCGAGGAACCATCTCTGCTGGATATTGGAGATAGATATTATGTTCTTCTCGATAAGATAGCGGGTAATTTGCAAATAAGGGATCTCGAGCGATGACTACCAAGCGAGGATTGATTTCCTGTGCCAGATAAACATGTTGTAACGATTTGACTGCGTTGCATAAAAGTAGGAGTTCCTGATTATCAGCGATTTTTCTCGCTAATTCTTTCTCTTGGGCAATAATACTTTCAACGGTCATTTTAGTTCTACTAGAGAAATACGGCAGTATCGAATGCAATGTTTCCGGAGAGATGCGGAGTAACGCTGCAGCTTCTGATAACCACCGGGTTAACGAATTAGAAGTATACTGGATTGTTCCTCCAATATGGGCAGCTCCGTATCGGTTTTTACAATACGCTAATACGGCATCTTTTTCCCGACCATCAAACTCGAATTCGACCATTGGATACGGTTGCGTATTTCCAAAAAAATAAAAGTCATATCCGAGCTGGTATTTCACTACATCAAGGCGCGTGATATCAAGGACATAGTTTACGAGACTATAACTTAATGCGGTCCGGTCGAGCGAAAATTGAGATTGTCTTTCCCGCATAAACCGGCAAATATCCCAGAGTAACAATGTATAATCTATCCATCCTTTTTTTCGAATCAATCCAAATTCTTCATTTAACCGCTGCCGTAATGCTAGCGTTGGTTTATGATATTTTTGCGTTAACCCACGTTGGCAGAGTTCCCATAGATAAGATTCAGTATCATATCCGGTTGGTACAGGAAAATAGGGCATCTGATGCACAGTATGCGGATGATAATGTTCACAACGTTCTGCAATCCATCGTGTATTTTCAACTGCTTCCGGTGCCGCAGGAAATATCGCTTGCATTTCTGCGCCAGTTTTAACATAGCGGTCTGGAACCATTGGCAATATTAACGATACGCCGGTTTTCATAGAATTTAATAAGCGAGAAGCAACCGCATCTTCAGCCGTTAAATAATGGACATTGTTTGTTGCAACTAATGGGAGAGCATATTGGTGGGCAAGCGCAATTAATCCCGCATTCATCACCTCCCGATCCGGCTCATTTTCTCCGATTAATTCTAAATAAAAATTTTTATCCTTAAATAAGCTATTGAACTGACTCACCGCTTCACTAGCAAGCGTAAGTTGATTCTGGCGTAATCGAAACGCAATTTCGCTTTTATAACCTCCGCTTAAAATAATGAGCCCATCCTGATGTTGGATAATATAGGAGATAGATATCGGTCCTTTCTTCAATGAAGCAAGCTGGTTCGCTTGGTTAACGATCCGGACGAGATTCTTAAATCCAACAGCGTTAGTAGCTAAGAGGATTAAAGAATAAATATGTTTCGGTCGTTCTGAAATGGTACTCTGATTCTGGATAGGTGATTCCTGCAGAATTGAGCCAACATCAACTTGTGCACCGAAAATAGGTTTTAAATCATACTGTTCAGCGTATTGCATTAATTCCGGCACCGCCGCTAAACTCTGATAATCAGTGATGGCAATAGCGCGCATTCCGAGTTCTCGGACTCGTGCACAAAGTGATTCTACGGTAGTTAATCCGTTTCGTAAACTATATTGTGTATGAACATGAAGATGAACAAATTGATCCATAGCTTGAAAACCACATACACATACTGAATATTGATAAGAGAAGCAAATCTTTTGTTCTTCCGTTTTTCAGGTTTTATATGAGTTGTTTATCTAAACTCCTATATTGTATTGCTTCGGATAGATGACTAACCGTAATATGTTCCTTTCCCTCTAAATCCGCAATAGTCCTAGCTACTTTCAGAACCCGGTCATACGCGCGAGCGCTTAATCCTAACCGGGTAGTAGCTAACTCTAACAAATTGAGACAGGCAGCATCGAGTCGGCAATAATTCTTAATATCTTTTGGCGTCATTTGTGCATTACAATAAACCCCTTTACGACCAGCAAACCGTTGCGTTTGCAGTTTTCGGGCAGCAGTAGTTCGTTCTCGGATTGTTGCAGACGCTTCACCGGTACGTTCTCTAGATAACTCGGTTGCTTTCACTGATGGGACCTCGATATGGATATCAATGCGGTCAAGCAATGGACCGGATATTCGAGATAGATACCGTTGAATTTGACTAGGACTACATTGACATACTTTTGAAGTATCCGTAGCATTCCCGCACGGACACGGGTTCATTGCACCAATGAGCATAAATCGACTCGGGAAAACAACGGTTGATGCTGCACGAGAAACTGTTACCATCCCTTCCTCTAATGGCTGACGCAACGCTTCGAGTACATTCCGTTTAAATTCTGGTAGTTCATCTAAAAAAAGAACACCGTTATGTGCTAAACTAATTTCACCAGGACGGGGATACTGTCCGCCACCAATCAATCCAGCATCGCTAATGGTGTGATGTGGATTCCGGAACGGTCGGGTTGCAAGTAGTGCGGCTTTTGGTGGCATTAGTCCGGCAATACTGTGGATTTTTGTAGTTTCAATAGCTTCCTCTAACGACATTAATGGTAGAATGGTAGGAACACGTTTAGCCAACATCGTTTTGCCTGACCCCGGCGGCCCGAGCATAAGGATATTATGCCCGCCAGCAGCCGCAACTTCTAACGCACGTTTAGCGTGTTCCTGTCCTTTAACATCCATAAAATCGACCGAATATGTTGCAGATTCGGTAAATACTTCTGTCAAATTGATTGTATGCGCGGAAATAGACTCCGGATGGTGTAAGAATTCCGCTGCTTCTCGCAATGTTTTGCACGTATATGTTGCGATACCTTTTACCACCGCAGCTTCATTCGCATTTTCTACCGGAACAATAATTCCCTTAAAACCGTTCTGTTGTGCAGCTACTGCTATGGAAAGCGCACCACGTATCGGTCGAATTTCCCCGTTCATAGAAAGTTCACCCAGGAAGAGGAATTCAGGCAAGTGAGCAGAATTAATCTGTTCACTCATCGCTAAAATACCAATCGCTAGTGGTAAATCAAATCCGGAACCTTCTTTACGAACATCTGCTGGAGCAAGGTTAGCAGTAAATCGTCCTTTTGGAAAAAAGAATCCAGAGTTTTTAATCGCAAATTTCACCCGTTCCCGACTTTCTTTAACTGCGGTATCCGGTAAACCGACCGTAGAAAATTTAGTATCGCCCCGTTCGATATCAACTTCGACTTCGACAATGTATGCATCGATACCTAAAATTGCAGCACTGTTAACTTTCGCCAACATAAAAAATCAATATCAACGGATTTAAACGGATACAATCTGATAAAAACTATCCGTCTGAATCCATAGTTTTAATCCGATTGTATTATTGTTGATGAATCTAACCAAACTTTCGCTTGTATGCTCACTTGATAAAATCCGGTAACCATATATTCTGACGGCGGGTTAACCAGAAATATACGCCCAGTAACCGTCGGTTTATTACCTAGTTGCGGGGCTATCGCAATTGCTTTCAATACCACTTGGCGATACGCTTCATGTAACGCGTGCGCTTTATAATCCGATTGTTTGTCGATCGCAACATTTGCGAACCCGTCAAATATCGGTAAATTGTCTGGGATACTAAATAACAACGATGATGATGGCGCTTGCACTTGCAGTTTGATTGCGTATCCTAGCTGTTCTACTTTTTGCTGTGCTAAAACCTTTATTTTATAATGGGGTAATTCTCCGGGAGGATATATTTTTACTTTTCCTTTTGAGACGCTAAACCCGATTCCTACCGCGTCGCCAAACGCTTTTTTTAATGCATCCAGTTTCGCTTCTACCAAGGCAGATTTCGTTTTTTCACGGGTACTCCCGTTCGCTGGATATGCGCCAAATCCATATAAAATTAATGTAGCGAGTTGCTCTTTCTTAGTCAGTTTGAGTTGCGCTTTAGCAGCCTCTTTATTTTCCGGGGTTATATCCAACCCTAATTTTTCTTCCGACTGATTTAATTGAGCAATTTGCTGCTGTTCCGTTTTCTCCAGTTTTTCTCGTGCTATGCGGTATTTTTCTTTCGCTTCTTTAGAATTAGGATATAAGGTTAATGCTTCAGCATAATATTCCAAGCCTTTCTGAACATCGTTACGCATAACGTAAAAATCACCGCGCAGAATCAGATTTTTATCCGGCGTATCTCGGCCAACCTGTGCAATAGATTTTTTCGTTATCGACATCGACCCAAACTGAGTTTCTATCACCAGATGCTTGGCATCTTCAGCAATAATCACACAGGATAACCTAGTGCCATCTTTCATCACCAAGGTATCCGCCAATAACGTTGACGAAAGTAGTAGGCATAAAAAAAGGATTCCAATGAATAAAGATGGTTTCATACTTTTATTTTTAGAAGATGTTGGGAGAAGACGTTTTTCAATGTATACACTTCGTATTACGGTGTATCGTTCGATTACAGCCATTTTTTCCTATGGAAGTAATACAGCATTCCAAGTGCAATAATTGCCATAACTGTTAATACCATAGGATATCCATATTTCCATTTTAGCTCTGGGAAAAATTCAAAATTCATTCCATAGATACTTGAAATCAAAGTCAACGGCAT
This sequence comes from bacterium, assembly GCA_026416715.1. Taxonomy (NCBI): domain Bacteria; species bacterium. The sequence continues at coordinate 46,366 of JAOAEQ010000012.1, read as the reverse complement.
CATAATGGTTGCAATAATCGTTAGCGTTTTCATAATCGAGTTCAACTGATTTGAGGTAACCGATAGATAAGCTTCCAAAGCGCTAGAAATAATTTCGCGATAGGTGTCTATGGTATCAACCATCCGAAATAAATGGTCATACACGTCACGGAAGTATACTAAAGTTGTTGTCTGAATAAACGGGAAATCACGACGGGTTAGTAGATTAATTATTTCCCGTTGCGGATTAATGGTTTTGCGAAATGCAATCAGATTCCGTTTTAAGGTAAAAATTTGGTTTAGCAGCTGCGTAGTCGGTGAAGTGAATACTAAATCTTCAATCTTATCAATTTGTTCATCCATCTGGTCGATGATAGGAAAATAACTATCTACCATCGAATCTAGTAATAGATGCAGGAGATAATCCGGACCTTTTTTCATCACATCTTGTTTCTCTTTACAACGCGCTTTGGTAGTAGTGATATTGCGTAACGGTTCATCATGTACCGTTACGATAAAATTTTTTCCGATAAAAATATCCAACTCTGCAAAGCTTAATCCTTTATTTGGTTCTGGGTCATAAGAGATGGAATGGAATACAATGAAACAATAATTCGGGAATTCTTCTAGCTTCGGCCGATTCTGAGGAAAAATACAATCTTCGATGGATAATGGATGAAAGTCAAATTCTTGCACTAAAATATCGATTTCCATATCATCCGGTGCTTCTAAATCGAGCCATAAAACGCTGTCCGGTGAATCAAGCGCACGCCGAATCGCTGACCGTTCCAATTGATTAAACCGAACTCCCTCGACTGGATGATATACAAATATCGTATGCATAATTTGATTAGTTTATATAGTTATGCCGAACATTGTCAAGTAAGTAATAACCTTTTTATTACATTTTTTCCGGTGCAGAAATCCCTATCAAGGTAAAAGCATTCAGGAGTACAATTTGAATCGCTTGCATCAACATCAATCGAGCGTTCGTTAATTCGCGATTATCTGAAATCACCCGATGGTGATTATAATAATAATGAAATCTATCCGCTAGCTGCATGAGATAATGCGGGATCCGATGCGGGTCATAATTCACCGCTGCCTGTTCGACCATTTCCGGATAATTCCCCAGAAGTTTAATCAACTCAATTTCTTCTCCTTGCGTAAGCAGCGTTAAATCCGTTTCTGATAATTTCGGGATTGGAATATTTCTTTCTTTCGCTTGATTGAATATACTACATATCCGAGCATGAACATATTGGACATAATATACTGGATTTTCATTCGTCTGCTGTTTAGCGAGTTCTAAATCGAAATCAAGATGACTATCCGTGCTGCGCAGTAAAAAGAAAAATTTTGCCGCATCAACTCCGACTTCTGCAATCAAATCCGCTAGCGTTTCAATAGCTCCCGCCCGTTTCGACATTTTTACCTTTTCCCCAGCACGCAATAAGTTCACCTGCTGGACAATGATGATTTCTAACTGGTCTGGCGGATAACCCAGCGCTTGCATTGCTGCTTTCGTTCGCAGGATATGTCCGTGGTGGTCTGGTCCCCAGAGGTCAATGAGCAATTCGAATCCGCGATCGAATTTATTGAGGTGATATGCAATATCCGCCAGCAGGTAGGTCGGGCTACCATCACTTTTGATTAATACCCGATCCTTTTCATCCCCAAATATACTCGATTTAAACCAGAGCGCACCGTCGGCAGTGTAGGTATAATTCCGTTCTTGCAAAATGCGAAGCACGGTATCGAGTTTTTTTTCCTGATGCAACTTGCTTTCGTGAAACCAGCAATCGAATTCTACACCGAATCGTTTTAAATCACGGTATTGTTGGTTGAGAATTTTCTCTAACCCGATTTCGATAAAAATTGATAGTGGAATTTCTTGCGGATGTCGATATTGCTGTAACCGCGGGTCAGTTTTTATTTCTTCTGCAATTTCTTTTAAATATTCGCCATGGTATCCTTCTTTTGGCAATTCGGTTTGAATACCCAATGTTTCCAAATATCGCGACCGTAATGAAGCGCCAAATAAATTTATTTGATTTCCGGCATCGTTGATGTATGATTCTTTATGCACCGAATATCCAACTGCGGTGAGTAAATTCGCGAGCGTATTTCCAACCGCAGCAGCTCGTGCGTTAACCACATTAAGCGGTCCCGTCGGATTAGCGCTCACAAATTCAATGATGACCCGTTTATTGTTTCCGCGGTTTGATTTCCCATAGTGTGATCCCACTTGCACAATACGAGTGATTATTTCTGTAAAGAGATTGGGTTTAATATAAAAATTAATAAATCCTGCGCCAGCGACTTCTACTTTTTCTAACTGGTCTAATTTCTGGTTCAGAATTTCGTCTCTGATAAGTTCAGCTATTGTGCGCGGTGGTTGTTTTAACCATTTTGCTAACTGGAAAGCAAGGTTCGAGGAAAAGTCCCCATGGGCTAATTCTCGGGGTTGTTCAACAGTAATAAACGGTGAACAATCAACCGGGATTTTCCCCGTTTCTTTTAATCTCTGTATTGTCGTTTGCAATAATTCAATCAGCTGCGATTTTATTTCCATAGTCGAATCAATAATTGGATGAATTCATAGTATGAGTTCTATGAGCTTATCTACTGGTAACCGAAAAAAAATAAATGTTCAATCGTTTCAAATACAATTACAATTTTATCAGATACGAAAAAATTTACTAGGTTATGTTATGATGATGAAGTTATGATTGGTTCGTTTTCCGGACGAAAATAGAAATAGGTATAAATCGCATCCGCTAATTTATCGGTTATCGTTTCTTTAAAACCATCATCCTGCAATAGACTTGCTTCATACGGATTGGTAATAAAAGCTACTTCAAACAACACACTCGGTGTTGGAACTTTCAGAACGGCAAACCGCGCACTTTTTACCCCGCGACTAACTAACATCGGCATCTGTTTGATATTTTTTAATACCATCCCCGCTAGGATACTGCTTTCATTGACCAGACCGCGCATAACCATTTCCGCAAGTACTCCGTTTAATAACGGGTCTTCGACCCGACTCTCCGATGCCAGCCCTAAATCCGCTTCATTTTCATATTTCGCTACCAATTCCGCAGCTTCATCTGTTGCCCCGCCGAAATTAAGAAAATAGATTTCTGTACCCCGGGCATCGCGATTCCAAGAGTATGCCGGCGCATTCTGATGGATACTGATAAAGATGATATCTACTTTCTTATCCGTTCGTTTTGAGTTTAGTTCATTGACTAATTCTGCGGTTATTTGTTGCCGTTTGCTTAAAGATACATAATAGTCTCCGTCTCGGGTTAACACGGCTCGCATATTTGGCATAGCATCAATTTTCTTTTTAAGCCGAAACGCTAAATCCAAATTAACATCTTTTTCCTTTAATCCGTTATATCCGATAGCGCCATAATCAAACCCGCCATGACCAGGGTCAATGATTACCAACTTCCCGTTGGTAGTTTTCTCCCAGTTTTGCAATTCCGTGACATCAATTTTTTTTACCCGTAACGATTCCGGTCGTACAACATTGATAATCAATAATTCGGGTTTATTCTGATACTTACCGGTTTTTTTCATTTCATATTCTGTTGGCACCGTGAATAAAATGGTTACTACACATCCATTTCCTTCTGGCACAACGTTAATTGAATCGATTAATCCATCCGCTACATAAATATTTTTTTTCCCTTCTTTATACGGGGCATTTTCCGTTTGCAATACGAGCCCCATTTTACCCGAAATATCCCGAGTACGATATACCACGGTTCCTTTAAAATCTAGAGTTATATTAGTATCTTCCGGACCAGGCCAATATCGAATTTCTTCAATCATTGGCTTGACTACTGGAGCTCGAGTGGGAACAGGTTTTTTCTTTTTCGGCGCGGTCGCGGCTAAGCCTTCCCCGATAAAAGATAGTGAATTGCTTAATATTAATGAAATTAGACCGAGTATATAAAATGTTTTCCGTAGCATACGCATAATTGAGGTAATTATTTTACTGCTATGTACCAGAATTAACAAGATTTTGTTTACGTTATTTTCAATTTTCCATCAATCAACCAGACGGTATTACAGGGTAAGATGTTCTAAACAGTAGTTTTTCTTCTTGAAGGCATTACTCAATCTATGTTGAGGACAAAGTTGATATGGGGTTAATACCGTGGTGGTTATGGTGGGATAAAATTACACCGTCGGCTGGAGTTGTTTACAACCGGAATAACGGCGGAGTTTAGCTACCGCTGCTTGTTCAATGCGACGAACACCTTCCTGACTTATTCCCATTCGTTTACTGATAACCCGCAAACTTTTAGCGATACCGTCTTCAAAGCCAAACCGGTTAATCAGAATTTTCTTTTCTCGCTCGGATAAATGGTTCAATATGGTATATAATTTATCGCGTAACTGTGTTCGGGCTGCATAGTCGCGTGGTAGTTCGAATTCATCATCTTCAAACATATCACCAAGCCGATTGCCATTTTCGTCCAGCGGCGTATCTAGTGATACCGACGGGTCTTTATAATTCATGAGCGATTTAACTTGCGCTAGTGAAATATGGAAATGTTGTGCTATTTCTGCATCGGTTGGATACCGTGCATGCAGTAACCAGAACTGTTCGCGGTATTGTTCAAGTTTCGCTACTGCACGGAATTTCCGAACTGGCAGCCGTATGGTTCGTGCTTTTTTCGCGATTGCGCGCTGGATAGCTTGTCGAATCCAATATGCACTAAAGGTAGAAAAGCGATATCCTAACGCGGGATTAAATCGTTCTACCGCTTCAATGAGTCCGATATTACCTTCCTGAATTAAATCGAGAAGTGACATTGAAAAACAACGGTAACTTTTAGCTATTTTAACGACGAACCGCAGGTTTGCTTCAATAAATTTTTTCCGCGCTTGTTCATCTCCTTGCTGGATTAAAAATGCAAGTTGTTTTTCTTCCTTAGCGGAAAGTAACGGAGTCATATTAATCTGTTTGAGGTAGGTTTCGAGAGATTTTTGCGAGTCGTTTAGGAACATAGACATAAAAGCAATAATTAATTTATAGTTTTTCTACCAATTTAGAAAGCAGATATTATGCCATTATGTTTAATTTTTATTTAACCCTTTTAATACCAATAATTTATATAAAATTAATCAGTATTACCCGTGATTTTTAAAATCAAAATAAACTGAAATTTTGCGCAATATTTTGCACGGTTGCGCAGGTTTTGTTACAGCTGAAATTTTTTTAAAAGCAAAGATAGTAGTCTATTAATTAATTTTTATTTGACGAAATAACTCGATTTGTGCTAATAATACATATCAAACATTCCATAAAAAATAAACAATGCGAGGTGAAGATAAAATGCAAAAAAATAAAAGTTATGGATTTACGTTAATTGAATTATTAATTGTCGTTGCGATTATTGCGATACTTGCGGCAATCGCTATCCCGAATTTTCTCGCAGCACAGGTGCGCGCGAAAGTCTCCCGTGCAAAAGGAGAAATGCGAACAATCGGAACAGCACTCGAAGCTTATTATACCGATGCGAACCAGTATCCGATGTGGTATATTCCATGGATACCCCAATTCGAATATTCCAGTTTCAAAACGACTCAACTGTTTAACCACGCCGGTTGCGTATATTACCAAAATCCCGAAACCAGACCCGTTTGTTCCACAACGAGAAGTCGGCGGACCATACGGTGCCGATGTGTATGATACCTACGATTATTGCGATGAACAAACCCAACGTGACCGTGGATTTAGCTGGGCACCGGGATTATATCAGCGGGCATGGCGATTAAGTAGTGCCGGACCGGATTTGAAACAGGATTATGCTTGGGAATTTTATGACCCGACGAATGGCACCGTCAGTAACGGCGATATATTACGACTAGGACCAGTTGGCAAGTATCCTGACCGATGGGGTGAACCACCAGCTCCTGCAGGATATTAAATTTTTAGAAATTAATTGCTTATTGTTGTAAAAAAGACTTGACAAAATTTAGAATAGGGAGTAAACTTATTTTGTTAAATTATTCACTCTAAAATCAGAAAGGAGGGAAAATTTACAATGAGCAAAAAGATTTTAGTATTTACAGTAATGTTATGTCTCATAAGTGTATCAGGGTTTGCTATAACTTTTACACGACACACCACTGGTTATCTACCGTATCCTACCCAAATGCACGGATTGGTTATGGGTCCAAGTGGTTATGCCTATGTTCTTGGTGGGAATAGCGTAGCACTAGGTGATATGTATAATGTTTTTTATGCACCAGTTAATTCGGATGGTAGTGTCGGCCCATGGTCACAAGCTACAGCTTTTCCTGTGCCGAGTAATGACCCTGGAACATATCCATTAGCTGCATATATTGAATTCTCATGTTTTGAAGCCAATGGCTATGTGTATCGTATTGGTGGTGGTTGGAACGTAGGTAACGCCAATGGCGCTAATAACGGGGATTCACTATGGGGTAAAATTGAACCTGGTGGTAATATCACTAGTTGGGGAGTTCGTTCTCCGTTTCCAACTGGGATAGGTACCGGTGGACTCTGGGGCCCCGCAACGTATGCAACTATCAACGGAACAACCTATGTTTATGCTGTTTCCGGTCAGGCGGATGACGGTTCTCGAACTCCAAAAGTATTTATGTCGGTGGTCAATCCAGCAACCGGCGCGTTGAGTCCTTGGACGGAAGTTGCCAATATTCCAGCTGGAATGTGGTTTAATGCCGCTATCGCTGTGCAGAACAAACTCTATACTTTCGGTGGACTGACTACCGGTAGTTCAGGTACCGGTTCACATAATAATATTTATAAAACCACCATTAATCCTGACGGAACATTGCAACCATGGTCAACAGATACATTGCCCTTAATCATGTGGGGAATTTATGGTGGTGCTGTTGCATATTCTAAGCATGATGTTTTTTTAATTGGCGGGAGACGAAACACTGGAAGCGGTGCTTTTGCTCAGCCGACTATATACCGCGCCCCGATTTCACCCTCTGGCGACATTGGTACCTTTACTATCGATGGGTTAATGGCTATCGGGAGTTCTACTACGGGATATTATTATAGCCCTGCGGTGATTGCTACTGTCAATAAACAGCAACGAGTATATCTTATCGGCGGGCGATGCAATTTACCATTTACGAGCACCAGAAATACGAATAATCCTGATTTTGGTACTGATGGATACGGTTTAAGTTCAGCGGTGTTTTATAGCGAGGTTATCTACACGCTACCGTCAGCAAGTGGACCAACTGCTTTAGGTTCAAGTTCAACAGCAATTTATACTGTGAGTAACGGAACCGGTCCTTATATTTGGACTAGCAGTAACCCAGCAGTTGCGCAAGTGATTAGCTACGGAGGTAATTCTGCAATTGTTCAAGCGCTATTGTCTGGTTCAGCTAGTATAACCGTAGCTGACGCGTATAATGACACCGATACTGTTATTGTTAGTGTATCTGGTACAGATCCGTTAACATTGAATCCTTCTATTCCTCAGCTGATGAATCCTGGCGGAACAAAGAATTTCACGGCTAGTGGCGGAACTGGTAACTTCACCTGGGCATTGAGTAATGATACTGTAGGTTACCTTAGTTCGACAACTGGTGCCACGGTAACGTTCACGGCAACAGGGTCAGGATCGGTTGACTTAACGGTGAGCGACCCAGGCCCTCCAGCACAACAGAAAACAGTTACTATTACCGTCGTTCCAACATCTGCCCCGTTGTTTAAAGAAGCTGAATCGAAAAGATATATCCGATTCGAGTTGTTTGATTAAAAGCAACCGATGGTATCCAGATAGTAATGTAGCGGAGAAATTGGTAATAACCAGTTTCTCCGCTTTTTTTTAATAAAAAAGATTGACAAAATTAGGTATAAAGTGTAAACTATAAATAGAAATTTTATCTAAATCACGAAAGGAGGGAGATATAACTAATGAAAAAACAAATTATTATATCAATCATTCTGTTTTCGATTATTGCCGGAAGTACATTTGCGAATGTTATGCCGTTTGGGATAACTATCAGTACTACTGGCGGTAACCTGGAAATTGTTTACCGGTTAAACGAAACCTGCAGTGCAGTAACCGTCCAAATTTATGGACCATTGCCTTCAACAACGATTGTTCAATCGTTACCAGGAACAACCAATTTCGGCGCAAATACTGTTACCTGGGCGTGGGCAAACGGAGGTCTCTTGCCTACCGGAACGTTCGGAGTTAAAGTTCATGCAGTAGATAATGTCGGTCATTCAAGCTGGGATCTGTTAACGAACGATGCGAATACCACGCTACATTTTGAATATCCACGCGGGGTAGCAGTAAATAAGAACAACGGAAGTCCATATTTCGGGATGATTTATCTTGCTAACGGAAGAAACGGGACTACCTATGGTGGTAAACCATGTTATGACGGTGTTTATGGATTCTATCCTGACTTATCCGACCCGATTGGAGCGCTCAATACTACTCGCACCGGCAATGTAAACTGGGGTCTTAGCGCAAATAGTCCCTATCATCTGTTTGTTGGTCCGGATGACAAACTCTGGATTGCAGATTGGTCAGATGCCCATTCCGGAGTATGGCGAGCAGAAGCGGATTTATCTGGTTCTTGGGTCGAAATCCTTGATAATACCGGTCGAACACCGTCAGGATTAGTACCAAATATTCACGGAAGTGTTGCTGGTGTCTGGGTGGAAGGAACCGGCACGAATACGGTTCTATATACTCAAGATGAAGATTATCCTGACAATACTGAACCACGCGCTAGAAGTATTTGGAAATATAATATTGGAAACGGACCTTTCCCGTGGACTGGTGCACCAACTGTAGTTATTGATGATGCGAATTTTACTACGCCACCTGGGACGAGCGGCGGTATTTTGATTAATGATGCTCCGGGAACAATACGTCGAGATAGCGCCGGAAGATGGTATGTAGCGAATTATCGTTCTGCGGGAACAGATTGTCCGTCAATTGTCGTATTTAGCCCTAATGGCCAATCAATCTACTGGGATTCGATTTCTACCGGAAATGGCGGAACCACGCCTGACCCACTCCGTGATTGCCGTGGTGGGTTCATTCTTGACGAAGCACATAATCGGTTAATTGTTGGAGCGAGTACAAACATTGATACAGGTGGATTCGTTGTAGTTCCGCTCCCATTACCTGTTGGTAATTTGAGTTCGGTAACTACGATTGTTAAATGGAATGGACCTTACGGTACCGCTGCTCCCCGAGGACCGGATTGTGATGCCGCAGGAAATATTTATCTCGCCTGTAACATCAACGAAGTATTGCGTATCTATTCGCCACCGGATGGACCGAATTCGTTTACGACAGTAGCGGGATATACGATAGATAACGGGGTGGTATTTGCAGTAACCCCAGTCAGTCCGATAACGATATCAGTCGGCCAGAATAAACAGTTTACTGCAAGTGGTGGTAAACCGCCATATACTTGGTCGTTAAGTACGACTGGCGTTGGTTCACTCGATACTACGGAAGGTGCAGTCGTAACCTTTACTGCGATAGCCGGTGGTTCAGTTGATTTAACCGTCGCTGATTCACGGACGCCGACCCCGCAGCAGATAATCATTTCGATTACGGTTCTCCCAACCGGCGCACCGTTATTCAACGAACGCGAATTGCGGAAGGATAATATCCGATTCGAACTGTTAGACTAGAGCAGTGTAAGGTGAATTTGGGTATGGAGGATAACGGAGAATTTCGGTTTATGAAATTCTCCGTTTTTCGTTGCAGAATATTAGGATTGTAATGTAAACTTATAATTTAATAGATGAACTTTATAACAAACTATGTTTTGTTGAACCGCTATGGTTAATCGGAAGGAGGTGAAATTTTTTTCTTTACTACAAATATAAACTTTTAAGAAAGGAGAAAATCTATGAATAAAAAAATAATGTATTTAATCGTTGTGATAACAATGAGTTGGTGTTTAATGATTACCGCTGGGAACGCGAAAAAATATAGCGATCCACCGTCCGGTCAGGGACTCTCAACAGTCGGAACCGGTGGCGATTACGCTACCCTGTATGAAGCAGCGTTAGATTTCACTACCACTGCAAATACCGGAAACTGGACTGTCGAAATTCTCAGTGATACTATCGAACCGCCATATACGATTATTTTTGCTAACACCGTTGGTTCTAATACCGTCTTGATTAAACCGGCTGCCGGCGTGACTGCAACTATTAATATTACTCAGACTATTGATAACCCTGGATATTCAGGACATATTTATATTGGATGTAGGTCAACAACTTCCGGAGCTGGTTTAGATGATTTAGTTAAAACTGATAATATCATTATTGATGGTTCGAATAATGGAACCAATACCCGTGACCTAACCTTTATTAACCAAGATACCACCATAACATACGCGCAGATTTTCCGCATCGTCGGTGACTGCGATAATATTACTATTAAGAATTGTAATATTATAAATCGAACGCGTGCGAGTGCGGCTTCGCCACATGCTATTCAGTTTACTTCTCGTATGACTACGAATGCAACCGTTGGTTTAATTCCGGATAATGGAAAAGTATTAAACTGTTATATCGTTTGCACGAGTAGCGTTTCCGGTCACGGAATTACGGTTGGTTTCAGTACCGCTGCGGGTTTCCCGTTACCTACTGGCACCTGCGCATCCGGAATGGAATTTAGAAACAATCTTATCGAAGCGAGAACCCGTGGGATATTTTTGAATGGCGTAGCGAATGCAACTATTGCGGGCAATACCGTTCGAGTTAACCAACTTTCAACTGGTTGGTATAGTGCTGGGATTTGGCACTTTAGTGCTAACGGTGCTTCTGGCTGGACTATGGATATTTACAATAATGTGCTGGATAAACTCTATAGTGGGAATACACACGGTGGCGCAGCGTATGGAATAGGTGGGCTAGATTTGCGTAACTCTGGTGGAACATATAATGTATTCAATAATATGCTCACCGGATTCGCTCTTGGTGGAACTACAGTCAATACTAGTAATGTAATTTACCGAGGTATCTATGCGGTCGGGAATAACACTTGCAACATTTACCATAATTCAATCAATATGGCAGGAAATCCAAATTATCAAGGATTGGTTGCAAACAATGCGAATGCGCTTATTTCCGGGGTAACAACGGTTCGCATAAAAAACAATATTATCCGACAAGCGCAGGTTGGCGCTGCATGTATCAGTATCTATGGACTAGACTCTGCGACTCCAGGAATGCTTGAATGCGATTATAATGATTTATATGCAGATACTGCTGCCGGTGCAACGACCGGTCGCTGGTTTGGTGTGAATCAATTAACGTTATCTAACTGGACGACGGTTACTGGTGTAGATATCAATAGTCAGGATGTTGACCCATTCGCAACCAGTCCGAATAAATGGGTTTCAGAGACGGATTTACATTTCACTGGCGTCAATGCAAGTCCGTTAGCTCCCGGCATCCCAATCACCAGCCCATTTCCGATTACGACTGATATTGATGGGAACCAGCGTAGTATATCCACGCCGTGGAAAGGTTGCGATGAACCGATTCCACCACTATATACCACGCCGGCAAGTATTGTTACTCGACCAGGTGACCCGGCGATAACGATTAACGCGTTTGGCGGGACTCCGGATTATTATTGGGTAGTTAATGGCGGAATTGGGACTTTAGATGTGAACACCGGAGCAATAGTACAATTTACACCGACGGATTCAACTGCATACGGATCGATTACAGTAACCGATTCGACAACTCCGACACCGAAAAAGTTTACGATCCCGGTTTCAGTTATTCCAACGACTGCTCCGTTATTTATTGAAGCAGTCGAGAATAAACGAAGTAGCATAGAACAAGCGGAATGATCGGAATAAAAAGGGTTGTTGAAATTTGATATTAAAAATTAAGCGGAGTTAATGCGAAAAAAAGCATTTACTCCGCTTTTTTTATTTGACATTTTTATTTCGACCTGCTATAGTATATTCAGGTGTAAAATGGAGAGTTATGTTATCCAGAAAGGAGGTGAAATGGTATGAATAAAAAATATTGTATATTTTTGATTCCTCTTATCCTAGTATTACCGTTTACTGCACTTGCCGCTATTCGAACCGTTAACTCTGCTGGCGGTGCGGATTTTACGACCATTTCCGCTGCAATTACTGCTTCAGTAGCTGGTGATACTATTCGCATCATCGGAGTTGGCCCGTATGATGAAGTGATTACTGTTGATAAACCGTTGACCATAGAAGGATATGGCGTACGACCGAATGTTTGCGTACAGCAGAACGCTGCGAGTCCATCTGCAGGTGATGACGGACTGGTTATTACTGGATTCTCGGGTACCGTGGTATTACGTAACTTGAATGTTATCCCTTCATTAACGACACCACCAGCTGATGATGGGATTCTCATCAATCCAGGGGCGACCGTGCAAACGCTCAATGTTATTATGGAAGGGTTAGTTGTTACGCCAAACGATGGAACGAATAATCCGGTTACGTTAGATGGTTTAACAGAAATTGATTTAACGGGGAAAACTCCGTTCGGTGATGATGGTATGTTTATTACAAGTGGTGCAGCAGCGAGTTATGTTGCGGTAAGTATGGTTAGTACCATATTCAGCAATCACCGCAATGCTGGTTTGAACGATGGAATCGTTTGCGGTCGAATTCTTACCATCGGTCCCGGCTGTGTTATTTCGTATAATAACCGTATGGGAGTACAGTTCAGTGCTGCTTCCGCAAATATTACTATCGCTGGAACCCCTGAAAGTAGAGTTAAAATTATTGGCAATAAATCTGCTACCTATGGTGGATGTTATCTGTTTAACGGACAGGGCAGTATCGACCAGGCGATTATCGCTAATAATGTAGGTCCAGGAATCGCTACGCTCGGTTCAGCTACTCCCGGTGGTATTGGATTATACAATGTTTCCAATTGCATTATTGCCAATAATGGAACCGATGGTATCCAGCTAGCGGATACCAGCGTTGGACATAATACGCCGTTAACGATTAATAAAGTTACGTTCTACAATAACGGGCAGAGCCCGATAGAAGTTCAAGCCGGTAATCTGACGAGTACTATCACAGTAACCGATTGTATCTTTGCGGGTAATGGAAGCGATAATATCGGGGTAAATGTATATCTGAATAATTCCAATACCTCAAATATCAGTAACAGTGCGTTGGTGTTAGTTGGTGGATTAAGTTATACGTTGGCAACAGGTAGTATTGATGGAGTTGAAGGTTCGGGAATCACAAATTTGACTAACGTAATTAATCTAGACCCGCAATTCGCTTCGTTAGATTCAACCAATCCGAATTTCTTGAATGTAACCAACTTCGCGTATTGTACTGCTGGTTCTGGTGGCGTTCCATTAGCGGGTGGTGCTCGATATACTGGCGCATTACCGTTGCAATTAACTCCTGTTGGTCCAATAATCATCAATCCGGGGAAAACTAAAGATTTCTCGGCAAGCGGTGGAACGAACAACTTCAGCTGGTCATTAAGTAATAGTACTGTTGGTTCGATTAATACGACTGCTGGTTCAACCGTAACCTTTACCGCCGTAAATGTTGGAAGTGTTGATTTGACCGTAAGTGATCCTGGACCGCCGGTACAACAGAAAACAGTTACCATAAATGTTATTGCAACCTCAGCGCCACTATTTATTGATGCGATTGAACGCAAAGATGCACGGTTTGAACTAAATGAATAATCATCAAACTCACCATTGGTGAGTTTGGTCGTAGTATATATTCATACGGTATAAATTATAAAGCGGAAAAATTCTTATTTTTTCCGCTTTTTTTATTTTTTATTTGACATTCAAAAGAAAAGTATGCTAATTTCATACTTTAGAAAATTATCGAAAAATATTCTTGTACGGAGTTAGCAGCTGATTTTTACCGAGTTATAGTCAGAATGTCGGGATATTTTGTTCATATTAGCTAAACCATAAAGATTATTTCTCACATATATTGTTTTAGTTTTAGAGAAACAAAAAAAGAAAGTGAGGTGAAAATGATGATGGTAAAAAAATCATATCATGGGTTTACTTTAATTGAGTTGTTAATCGTCGTAGCGATTATCGCTATCCTCGCTGCAATTGCGATTCCGAACTTTCTCGCAGCGCAAACCCGGTCGAAAGTATCGCGTGTTAAAAAGGAATTGCAGACTGTAACGACAGCAATTGAATCTTATAATGTAGATAACACAGTATATCCGATGACTACCGGTCGATGGCCTCGACCGTCATTTCAACTATATCCGAATCAACCGATTGGCATTTTGCCGCCAGAATTAAGTACACCAATAGCCTATATCTCTAATGTTGCTTTTAAAGACCCATTTGCGCGTTACGGACAAACGCAGGATGAAGAAATTTATACGTATCACAATGTTAAAAACTATATTACCGAATTTCCAACAAGTCAATATTGGAAAGTAGCTTGGGATATTTATGGAGATTGGCGTATGTGTTCTATCGGACCAGATGCAGTATATAGTACATCCCTAACACCCGCTACAGTGCAATATGACCCTTCAAATGGAACCGTGAGTCCAGGAAATATTTGGCGAGCTCAAAAAAGTGCAGAACCACAAACGGGACCAATTTACGGAGGATATTAGGTATAAATTATCTGGCGGTCGCAGAAACAATCCGGACCTTATGAATGGCGTGGCACCGGAGCATATTGGACCGGTGGACCGTAGTATATTCTATTAGTAATGGGTATTTTGTTAATTGTTAATCCTGCAATGGGCGGTTGAACTTACCATACCAATTCATTTGGTGGGTATGGAAAAAGTGCAAACTTATTAGTCTCATTAGGGACGACTGTGAACGATGATGCGGTTAATTCTATTTATTTTTACAGCCGTCCCTACAGGACTAGATGGTATGTTATATTTCACTACCCAACCATAAATGGTTGAGCTATTCTTACTCATTCACCCGAGATGGATTCACATTAGTCCCGTTAGGGACGACTGTGAAACAACCTATGCTATCTCTTGCGAATTAATACTCAACCAGCCAAATTTCGTGAGTCCATATTTATTGATAATCCCACGGTCGAAAGATATCTTTCCAACCACGGTTATCATGGCGCCATTTCGGTTGCTGGTCAGCTTTTTCTTTATCGAGAATCTGTTTCCATGAAGTCGGTTTTTCACCCGGCGCTAATGCTGGTTCCGGTTCAGGTTTCTTCTCATATTTCGTCATAATTTCATAGATTGCGTTATTGCCTAGCATCGCTATGCAACTCATCATAAAAAGGATTGGTCCTATCCCGCTAAGTAAACTAACTATGAAAAAAATAATACTGAAAAGAAATATTCCAACGGTTATCCAAAGATTGTCTAACAGCAAAAGAAATGAACGTTTAAATGTTTTTCGAAGCGGGAGGTTATGTTGCACTAAAATCGAATATGCGTATAACGATTGCATGGCTACAAGAATCCCGCACCAGAACGCTAATCCAGCTAAAATCATTCCGAACCCTTGAATCTGTATATAGAATTGAATGTTAATCATAACCAATATTCCGATGAAAATATGGATAAGCGTTATGAAAATTCCTTTCCAGAAATAAAGTTTCATTCCAAGAAAAAACTGTTTTATCGGACTATCTTTCGCTTCAACCATAAGTTTAGTATAATAAAACATTGCAGTAGTCGTTACGGAAAAAATGGCCAACGGGATACTAAATAGAATCCAGAAGATGCTAAACCTCGGCGAAATATGAAGTATGATATACCCGAGAAATAATCCTAAGATATTGCAGAAAAACCAGAGTAGGTTAGCGAGAATTAAATGGCCAAGATTATCGTAACTATCCCAAAAAAACCCGAGTAAAATACGACGGAACATAATTCTTAGATCGTATAGCTCTATATAAACCGATTATACAGAAGTTACCACCACTGCAATCGTTTATTCAATCAGCGAAGTTAATTTTACCTTATTTAATTCTTTCTATGTTTGCGCCGAGCTGGGATAATTTCTCGACTAACCGTTCATAACCGCGGTCTAAATGATAGACTCGATTAACTACAGTTTCACCACGGGCAACTAATCCGGCGAGAACCAACGCCGCTGAAGCGCGTAAATCCGATGCCATGACCGGCGCTCCGGATAAATACGGTACACCGGTTACAATCGCGCTATTCCCTTGAATCCGAATATTTGCACCCATACGTAATAATTCGCCAACATGCATAAATCGGTTCTCCCAGATAGTTTCGGTAATAACGCTGCTTCCTTCAGTTATACACATCAGGGTCATAAACTGTGCTTGTAAATCTGTTGGGAACCCTGGATATGGGCTGGTTTTAATGTCCGTAGGACGGAGTTTGTTCGGAACGGTTACCCGCAACCCGTTTTTCTCCTGCATAATTCTTACCCCAGCTTCAACCAATTTGGTTTGAACGGCTAACAAATGGTCGATTACCGCGTTGGTTACAAAAACATCACCATGGGTTATCGCCGCAGCGATAATATAGGTTCCGGCTTCTATTCGGTCGGGAATAACCGTATGTTCTGCAGCGGTTAATTCTTCTACCCCTTCAATCTGGATAACCGGCGTTCCAGCACCAGTAATCCGTGCACCCATTTTATTCATAAACTGGGCGACATCTTCAATTTCCGGTTCCTGTGCAGCATTTTCTATCAACGTTTTCCCTTCCGCAAGAACCGCAGCTAACATGATATTGATTGTTGCTCCGACACTCGGTAAATCTAAATAGATTTCTGCACCTTTCAATTTATCTGCGGTCGCATTTATATATCCTTCTTCAATTTCAACTTTAGCGCCTAACGCTTGAATTCCTTTAATATGGAGATTAATCGGCCGTAAGCCGATAGCGCAACCGCCAGGTAATGAAACTCGCGCTTTTTTCAGTTTCGCTAACAAGGGACCGAGAACATAGATTGACGCACGCATTTTTCGAACTAAATCATACGGCGCTTCGTAACCAGATAAGCCGATAGGGTCAATAATCAACGTATGGGTATTTTCACGATTCACCTGAATCCCTAACGTATTAAGCATCAATTCCATCGAAATGATATCCTGAACGTTCGGGACATTATGTAACACGCATTTTTCATTCGCGAGAATTGATGCTGCCATGAGCGGTAACGTCGAATTTTTCGCACCGCTGATTTTAACTTCTCCAGTTAACCGCTGTCCGCCGATTATTCTGATTTTATCCATAGTTTACTAGCAGAATCCGAAATTCAAATATTGAATATCGGAATAAAAAGATATAATAAAACCATTTAGCAAATGTTTCTGGTTATTATTTTATTATTGAGGTGTTTGCTAGACTGTTTCGGAGTTCGCATTTCGATATTCGGATTTGCTTAAAACAACCACACGGTTTTTGCCAGCGAAATCCTTAATAATTCGCAATGATTGTAACGCATATCGGGGGTTGGTCTCAATAAATTTTTTGATTAATTCCGCTTGTTTTTCTCCAATTTCGAGGATTAGATACCCGTCAGGATTTAATTGCAGTGGCGCCTCGGTTAATATCCGATAGATGATTTGCATGCCATTAGGTCCGCCGGAATATGCAATTTTCGGTTCATATCGAGTTATCTCCGGAGCTAATTCTGGAATTTCAGTATCGGCAATATATGGCGGATTACTGACAATGATATCGAACATTCGTTTTTTCAGTTCCGCATGACTGAATAAATCGCTGGCGATAAAGTGTATTTTATCTCTAACCTGATTCCGTTCCGCATTTTCGCGTGCGATGATAAGCGCTGATTCGCTTATATCAACTGCAATAATTTCTGCGTATGGAATATATTTTGCAAGCGATATTGCGATATTTCCACTTCCTGTTCCGATATCTAATATGGTTAGAGTGCTTTTATTGTGTTTTTCTAATAGAGTCCGCGCAAGGTCAATAGCTGTTTCAACTAACAGCTCGGTTTCCGGTCGAGGGATTAATACTTCCGGGGTCACCACACAGTTGAATCCCATAAATTCTTTATGCCCCGTGAGATAGGCAACCGGAATACGTTCGGTACGTTTATGGATAACCCGAATGTAATTAGATATTTGGCTTGAGTTAAGTTCAGTATCAAAATGGATATGTAACTGCGTTCGAGTTAAACCGAGCACGCGAGCTAATAAAACTTCTGCATCTAATCGTGCGCTTTCTATCCCAGCAGATTTCAATTGTTGTTCTGCTAGATTAAGAATTTCTTGAACAGTCATAATAGTTGAGATAGCAAATTTAACACCAAAACGGTTTCAACCTTATTATTTATTTATTTATTTGATTTTATTTACGTTAGATGAACCATATCCCTTCAGTAAGCATATATCAATATCAACCTTGTGTCAACTTTACCACACAAATTCTGAACAGGGGTTTCCCCGAAGTGTCTACGAACGAGATATTATCTCGTTCGTAGCAACACCGTATCTATTTCGTCAATACAAGCTGAACAATACGGCTACCAAACGGGGATTCGTGGATATTTTTTATGCAGGATACGGTCGAGACCGAAAACTCGACCTGCAGCTGAAATAAGAATAACCAGTTCGCAAATGATAAAAATCTTATTGATCATCCCGGCAGCGCCGGATTGCCAACTGGTAGCTAAATGATAGTTCAGGTTCATAACGAACGCAACCGCTGCACTCAATCGGGTCATCAATCCGAACATTAGCGCTAGTCCGATAAAGATTTCACCGTAAACTACTAGATATGAAAATATAGTCGTATGAGGCATAACGAAATTTACCATGAAGTTTTTATACCAAGCGGTAGGTATATGTTGAACCCATTCATTCAACGTAGTTAATAGCATATTATTACTAATAAATCTTCCGGTAAGTTTCGTCCAACCTGCCTGAAAGAAAAAATATCCTACTGCAATCCGCAAACAAGCGATATACCATAGATAACTTGTTTCTTTAAAATTTGCTTTTACCCCATCGAACATAGATGAAAGTTTTCCAATACTTACACAGAAATAACCTCTATTTTTTCCGGGTCATTCGTTCCTAGCCCAAGTTTCTGCGCAGTAGCGATATATTTTGGTGGTCGTCCTTGTTCAGTTAGCGTCGGAAGCCCTAATTCTTTCCGTTGCGTTTCGATAATTTGCCATCCTTGATAATCTATCGCTACAGGGTCGGTTGAAATTAAGACCCCATTATAATGAAACCGATATTTCGGTCGGTCGCCCGGACCGCCGTTGCATAACGCGCGTATTGCATCACAAATAATTAACCGAGTTTTATTTTTTATTGCTGGGACCGCATTCAAATCCGCACAATACGGGTCGCAGTTATTGCGATGAAATTCGCCCGGATTATGAATTGACCCGTAATGATTTTTCATTGCAATCGTTACCCCAGCGGTTCCATGGTCTTTTAAAATCGGAACATTAATCAACGCGGTAATTTTCTGACTTAAAATTCGACTTAATTTCCCACTGAACGAACCGAACTGCGCTATTTGTTCATCATAATCACCGTCCGTACCATAACATTTTACGCCTGGTCCCTCTCTATTAATGGTATATCCGACGGCGCGCAATTCATTAGTAGTTCGTTCCCAGATAATGATATTATCTGGTTTCACTCCAGCGGATTGTAAACCGGTAACAATTGCGGCAACCAATTCTGGTCGCGATGACATATTTCTACCGGCAATACAATTCACTTTTATGCCGACAACATCAGACGGTTTAAATAAGGTTTTCCAGGCATCAGCAGCTGTCTTTTTCCCGGTTAATTTAATCATTCCTTGTTCCACCATTCGGGATACAACCGATTGTTCAATGACACCGTCAGCTATTTGCACTGCTGCATCTTGAACGATAACCACGCGCGATACCCCGGTTGAACGCGAAGCTGAATTTGCGGGTTCTTTTGCAAAAATCGAAATCGGTAGGTTAGCGAATCCGACAGCGGATACGCCCAATCCCGCAACTTTTTTCAGAAATTGTTTTCGGCTGATTTTCTGATGCATTTCTAGTTCCTTGTAGAAAGAATATATTATACTAATTATATCCTAGAGATATGGATACGGACAAGAGTGATATGAACCAGTTAACTGAAATCTACTTGACAAAATAAGCAATCAGAGAAACAATATATTGCTTATGTTACCACGTTGGTTAAAAAAATCTGTTCCGGTAATTGACGCAACGCAACCGGTTCGTCAGGTTATTTCCGATTTGAAGTTAAATACCGTTTGTCGCAGTGCCCATTGTCCAAATCTTAACGAATGTTTCGCCGCAGGCACCGCTACCTTTCTCATTCTAGGAAATATCTGTACTCGGAATTGTTCATTTTGTGCGGTTGATAAAGGTATTCCTGAATCAGTTGACGCTACTGAACCTGAACGAATCGCTGAAGCGATCGTGCGATTAGGTATCAAGCATGCGGTGTTAACCTCGGTAACACGAGATGATTTACCAGACGGTGGTGCGGAACAGTTTGTTGCCACCATCACCGCTATTCGTCGCCGAGCACCGCAGGTTACCATAGAAGTTCTGGTACCGGATTTTCTAGGGAAAGAATCCGCAATTGAACAGGTATTGACAGCCGCCCCGAATGTATTCAATCATAATTTAGAAACAGTTGAACGATTATATCCGCGAGTTCGACCACAAGCAGATTACCGTCGGTCAATCCAACTACTCGATTTCGCAAAACGACACCATCCGAACCTCGTTACGAAATCCGGAATTATGGTTGGGCTTGGAGAGGAGAAAAATGAAATTATCTCTTTATTCGAAACGCTTGTTAGTGTAAAATGTAATATACTTACTATCGGACAATATTTACAACCTTCAGTGCGTCATCTTCCGGTTGAAAAGTATTATACCCCAGCAGAATTTGAAGAATTGCGCTTACTCGGGTTGAACATAGGGTTTGATTGGGTTGTAAGTAGTCCGTTTACCCGTAGTTCGTACCATGCGGAACAAGTAGTTCGCCAGATTCAACCCATGAACGAAAATAATATCTAATGTATTCATTAACCATTTTTATAAGGAGGGAAAAGTCATGGCAGTCGATATCTCATTGCCAGAATTAAGTGACGATATTGAATATGTCACCGTAACCTATTGGCATTATAAAGTCGGTGATAGAGTGAATGAAGGTGATGATTTAGTTGAAATCAGTACCGATAAAGCTGTGTTCAATATTCCGGCGCCAGCGACTGGCGTATTATTAGAAATTTTAGTTGAAGAAGGTGATATTGCTGAAGTAGGTGAATCACTCGGTACCATTGATGATACCTAAAAAAGGCGACTGGTATGAGCATGCTTAGTGAAAATGGTTAACAAAGACAGGAGGTTGAACTGTTCAGCCCCTGTTTCTATTGAAAATAATGGAGAAAGGTTACGATGAGTGTATTAATCGTCGGTTCAGTAGCGCTCGATAGTGTAAAAACCCCACTGGGAGAAGCGAATAATGTTCTGGGTGGTTCAGCGGTTTATGCGTCGTATGCTGCAAGTTTTTATGGACCGGTGAAACTGGTCGGTGTTATTGGTGAAGATTTTCCGCAAGAGCATATTGAACTATTAAAAAGTCGCAGTATTGATTTGGAAGGATTGCAGGTGCGAAAAGGGAAAACGTTCTACTGGTCGGGATACTATGAGCTTGATATGAATCAAGCGCATAGTCTCTGCACCGAATTGAATGTTTTTTCCTGTTTCCATCCGCATATACCCAAATCGTATCGGAAAACGAAATATATTTTTCTCGCGAATATTGATCCGGAATTGCAAATGGAAGTATTGACCCAGGTTGAAAAACCAGATTTAGTAGTTGCGGATACGATGAACTATTGGATTATGAATAAACATGATGCGGTATGGAAAATTCTCAAAGCAGTAGATATCGTTCTGTTAAATGATGCGGAAGCACGGCAACTATGCGGCACAGCAAATTTAGTTAAAGCGGCGAAAAAGGTTATCGCTACCGGTCCGAAAGTAGTGATAATAAAAAAAGGTGAACATGGTTCGTTGATGATTACTGATTCAACCACATTTGCTGCACCGGCATACCCATTAGAAACAATTTATGACCCCACCGGAGCTGGGGATACGTTTGCTGGTGGATTTATTGGATATCTAGCTGCGACGAAAGATTTATCCGAAAAAAATCTCCGGAAAGCAGTGATTATCGGCAGCACGTTAGCCTCATTCAACGTTGAAGATTTTAGTTTGGGCAGATTGATACGACTCACCCAATCGGAATTAACTGAACGATATAAAGCGTTTCGGAAGTTAGTTCGATTTTAAAGATATACGGGCCTTAAGTATTACTGAAATACTATGAATGGAAAGGATACGGTATGAAACAGGTTAATGTTGGATTGCTGGGTTTTGGTACTATTGGAACTGGCGTAGTTAAAGTTTTACAAGAGAAAAAGGAACAGTTAGCGCAGGTAATCGGTACAGAGTTAAATTTAAAATGGGTTTGTGATATCGATTTAACTCGAGCGCGGGCAGTTAAGATGAGTAAAAAGCTGTTAACAAACGATGCGAATCAGGTTTTAACCGACCCGGAAGTAGATATAATCATCGAATTGATTGGCGGGATACATCCGGCATTAGAATATATTCTTACCGCATTACAAAATAAAAAACATGTGGTTACTGCAAATAAAGCGTTACTCGCGGAACATGGAAAAGAAATATTTTCGACCGCAGCGAAAGTAAATAAAAGTGTCTATTTTGAAGGGAGTGTTGGTGGCGGAATTCCGATAATCAATGCAATTAATGTTGGGCTAGCGGCGAACCGAATCAATTCCGTTTTCGGGATTCTTAACGGAACAACCAATTATATTTTAACCCGAATGGCACAGGAAGGAGCGGATTATCAGACGGTATTAAAAGATGCGCAGCAACTAGGATTTGCAGAAGCTGACCCGACCCTTGACGTTTCTGGAATGGATGCGGCGCATAAATTGGTTATTCTCGCGTCGTTAGCGTTCCAGACTCCAATTGAATTAAAAGAAGTTCTGGTTGAAGGGATAACTGAGATTACCGCTTCAGATATCCAGTATGCGCGTGAATTCGGCTATGTAATTAAACTGCTTGCAATAGGGAAACGAACGGAACAGGGAATTGAAGTGCGAGTGCATCCAACGATGCTCCCGAAAGATAATCTGTTAACTTCAGTTAATGGTGTGTATAATGCGATACTGGTTGAAGGTGATACGGTTGGTACAACGTTATTTTACGGGCGTGGTGCGGGAATGATGCCAACCGCGAGTGCGGTGATAAGCGATGTTATTACTTTGAGCAAGCAAATTTTATGCAGTAGGGTTAATGAGAAATGTAATATTCCGTCAACAATGAACTTTTCGTTGCCGATCGGAAAAAAGCATATCCCGATTAAACCGATACCAAGATTAACCAGCAAATATTATTTACGATTTTCTGCACTTGACCAACCGGGAGTGTTAGCTGCGATATCTGGTATTCTCTCGCGATATAAGATTAGCATATCTGCAGTGATTCAAAAAGGGCGGAAAGCGAAAGATGTTGTTCCTATCGTCATGATGACCCACGAAGCGATGGAAGCATCAATTCAACAAGCGCTGGTTGAAATAGATAAATTGCCGGTTATCAAAAGAAAATCGATTTTAATTCGCGTTGAAGATTAAAATTGGGGAAAGGTGAGCAATTCAAAGTTCAATAAGAAAACCAATTGATACATTATTGATACCTATAGGGTTATCGAACAAACTTACCATTGGTGAGTTTGTTTTTTGTTTTAGAGGTATGATTCATGAGAGTCGAGTAGTATTTAATTTATCTATATTTTCCATACCCTTATTGTTGCGAGATAACCCTAATTCAGGTTATTCTATTTAATCCATCAGTGACTACTTCAACCTACATTCGAAACTCGAATTTACTTCTATCGAATGTTAATATATAAAGGAGAATTTCAGATGAGTTGGCAAGGTGTGATTAATCAATATCGTGAGTTTCTACCGGTAAGCGATAAAACCCCGATTGTCACCATGTTGGAAGGGAATACCCCGTTAATTCCGGCGGTTAATCTGCCGAGACATCTGGGGAAAAAGATTAGGGTATATTTCAAATATGAAGGATTAAATCCGACCGGGTCGTTTAAAGACCGGGGAATGACTATGGCGATTTCGAAAGCTGCGGAAGAAGGGTCGAAAGCAGTAATGTGCGCATCTACTGGGAATACGTCAGCATCTGCCGCAGCGTATGCTGCGCGAGCTGGTATGGATTGTATAGTAGTTATTCCGGAAGGGAAAATTGCAGCGGGTAAACTTGCGCAAGCGATGATGCACGGTGCAAAAGTACTTGCGATTTCCGGCAGTTTTGATGCCGCATTAAAAATCGTTCGTGAGATTACCGATAAATATCCGATAACGCTGGTCAATTCACTCAATCCATACCGAATCGAAGGACAGAAATCCGGTGCGTATGAAATCTGTGATGTACTCGGTCGAGCGCCAGATTATCATTTTATTCCTGTCGGTAATGCGGGAAATATCACTGCATACTGGAAAGGATATAAAGATTATTATCACGCGGGGAAAATCAAATCATTACCGAAAATGTTCGGATGGCAAGCTGCAGGAGCTGCGCCAATCGTTGAGAACCGAATTATTGAGAAACCGGAAACGATAGCGACTGCGATTCGGATTGGCAATCCAGCGAGTTGGAAACAAGCGGTTGCAGCGGCGCAGGAATCGAACGGTACAATCGATAAAATCACCGATGATGAAATTTTACATGCGTATCAGCTTTTAGCGAGTTTAGAAGGTGTTTTTGCAGAACCAGCATCCGCAGCGTCAGTTGCCGGATTGATTAAAGCGTGTGAACGAAATCAAATACCTGATGATGCAACCATCGTATGTATTCTAACCGGACATGGATTGAAAGACCCGGACCGCGCAATTGCGGTGAGTAAACCATTTACCACATTACCGGCAGACCTGGATGAGATATCGAAGTTTTTAAAATTGTAATTTTGGAATGCGGGAGATTGTTCCCGCTTTAGAATACCCAAGCTTGCTTGGGTAAACAATAGGAAGCAAGCTTCCTGAAAAACAAAGCGAAAGCAAGCTGTCGCATTCCACATTATTTTATGAAATATATTGTTCTTGTTGGTGATGGCATGGCCGACCGCCCATTAGAATCATTGGGTGGGAAAACACCGTTACAGGTGGCGAAAAAACCGCATCTGGATTTTCTTGCACAACATGGTCTCGTCGGATTAGTGAAAACGATTCCGGACGGAACTCCGCCAGGAAGCGATATCGCTAATTTATCTATTCTCGGGTATGACCCGAGAAAGTATTACACCGGTCGTGCGCCGTTAGAAGCAGCGAGTCGGAATATCCAGATTCACCCGAATCAAACCGCGTTCCGCTGCAATTTGGTTACTATTCAGAACGGGGTAATGGTTGATTATAGTTCTGGACATATTTCAACCGAAGAAGCGAAATCGTTAATCGATTCGCTAGCTCAAAAACTTAATTCTTCGGAAATACAATTTTATTCCGGGGTAAGTTATCGACATTTAACCATCATAACCGGTGAGTTTACTAAACTTAACTGCACACCTCCACATGATATTACAAACCAACCGATAGCTGGATTTTTACCCAATGGACAAAATTCAGAACTAATCCGTGATTTAATGCAAAAATCAGAACCGATACTAGCGAATCATCCGGTGAATCGAGCGCGTATAAACGCGGGCAAAAACCCAGCAACGACAATATGGCTCTGGGGACAAGGGAAACCACCACAACTGCCAACATTCCAAGAAAAATATCAGCTTACTGGCGGAGTGATAACCGCAGTAGATTTGATTAAGGGATTGGGTAAATATGCGGGATTAGTTGCACCGGATATTCCCGGTGCAACCGGATATTTGGATACAAATTACGCGGGTAAAGTGGAAGCTGCGCGGAAAATTTTAGAACGATCAGATTTCGTGCTCGTGCATATTGAAGCGCCAGATGAATGCGGCCATCAAGGTCGGTCGGACTTGAAAATTAAAGCGATTGAAGATTTCGATGAACGGATTGTTGGTCCGATGCTTGATTTCGCATATCAATTCCCGGAATTTCGACTATTAGTGCTCCCTGACCACGCAACTCCGATATGTATCCAGACCCATAGCGAAGAGCCGGTCCCGTTTGTTCTCTATACTTCACCGGAGATACCGACTGCTACAGCGCAAGCGTTTGATGAATTTAATGCTGCATCGACTAAAATATATGTCGAAAACGGATTTGAATTACTTGATATATTAACCGAAAAATAGTCGAGTGCTTTAGCTCTGTAGATTAACTTTTAAATCTTCCTATCGATGTTTCTTTCATAGTACTGGTTGGATTATATTAACCTCTGGATAAATAAATGCTCGACAAAAGAACCGGTTTGCGTTACCCTGGTGATACCGCAAATTGTAGGAACCTGAAAACCTTATAGGGAAATTTTCACATATGGCTGAATTGGTTTATATCTATGCATTAAATAAAATTTCTAATATCGGACAGGCGACGGTGAAAGCGTTATTACATAAATTCGGCAGCTACCCCGCAATATTTGAAGCTTCTGTAGCAGAATTAATTAAGGTTAAACGGATTACCCCGGAAATCGCAGCTGAAATCCACAAATTCGGTCACCATATAGATGAACTTTATCAGGAGATTGAATTCATACAAAATAACCGGATTCAGATTATTCCAAACAACGATTCTCGATATCCGAATTTATTAAAATTAATTCCCGATGCGCCATTTCTGCTCTATATGCTTGGGAATTTCATGCCGGAAGATGAAACTGCATTGGCGATAGTTGGTTCTCGTGCCGCATCAGAAATCGGTCAGCAGATTGCGTATGAGTTAGCTGGGAAATTAGTGCAACAAGGGGTAACGATCGTTAGCGGATTAGCGCTCGGGATTGATACTGCTGGGCATCTTGGCGCATTATCTGCCGGAGGCAGAACGATCGCTTGTCCCGGGTCAGGATTGTTTCGAATATATCCGCCAGAAAATATCGAATTAGCTGAACGGATAACGCGCTCCGGCGCAGTCCTCAGCGAATTTCCACCGGAAACCACTGTTGAATCGAAATATTTATTAATGCGCGATCGGATTATTGCTGCGTTAAGTAAAGCGGTGATTGTCATCGAATCGGAAGAGGAAGGCGGGGCAGTATATACTGCACGAAAAGCTAATAAATACGACCGGAAAGTGTTTTATATTAACTGGAAGAAATTTCAAGGTGTTTCCAAAGAAACACACGAGAAGTTCGTTCCAACCTATCTAAAAGACAACGGATTTCCGCTGAATAATATTGGAGAAGAAGCGATAGCGCATTTAGTTGCCGTCGCTAAAGAAAAAATAGAACTACGACCGCTGATTTGTACCGATTCCCTTGAGTAGTTTTATACAGAATGTAGATACCGAAATTATCGGAATAGCGGCAGGGTTCCCCTTTGTCTTTCTACGCTTATTTCTATTATCAATATTTGTTTTAGTTTTAGCTTGTTTAGACAATTAAACGCGCTAGTACAACAAGGAAATTTTTGGCGCTAGAGTATCTATCCATAATAAGATTGGAGCAGTTTTTCGTTCCGTTGAATTTTTGCGCGTTTTCTGATTGTATTAATCCAATCTTGATACGCTTGTTTTTGTCGCATTTGTAGCAACGCTTTTGTAACCTGGTCTTTTTCCGCTAGGTATTGAGCTTCATCAATTCCGGATTTATCTAATACTTTCAAAATATAATATCCGCGTATTGAACCTGTATTGGGTTCAACGTCTTCGATCAACCCGCTAGTTTTTCCCGGTGGTAAAAGAAACGCCGTTGCTGCAAATTCGCGACAAGCATTTTCATTTTTTATATAATCAAAAAAGGTAAACGGTTGTGAAACTTTTAACGAAACTCCAAGCTGTTTTGCAACCGCAGACAAATCCAGCCCTTGTTGCACTAGTTCACTTGCTTCTTTTGCTTTCAAACCAGCAGCTTGTGCTGCGTTAGAAAACGCTAGTTGCATTCGAATCTTATCTTTCACTTCAGAATATGCGGGAATTCGCGCTTCTTTTTTTTCTTTCAATTGGATTATCACCAGCGATTTATCTACTTTCACAGGACCAGTTATTCCGTTTACCGTTAGCTTCTCTACTGCTTTGAAAAATTCTGGATTATTGCCTAATCCCGGAATATCGTTCGTTGAATAAAATCCGGTATCCTTAATCGGGTATTTATACTTAGTACTTAACTCAACTAAATTCGGAGTTTGGATACTTTCCCGTAATATTTCATCAGCTATTTCTTGGATTTTAATTTCAGCGGTTAATTCCGCTATCTTCTTGCTAATTTCAGGTTTGACTTCGGATAATGGTTTAATGCGACCCTCCTTTTTCGCTTCAACCTTAACAATATGATAGCCAAATCTCGTCCGAAAAATCTCGCTTACTTTTCCGACCGGTGTAGAAAAAGCTACTTGTTCAAACGTAGCGTCCATTTCGCCCCGACTGAAGAAACCCAGGTCACCACCGTTTTTTGCTGTGCCATCTTCAGACATCTCCTGAGCAACTTTCGCAAAATCTTCTCCTGCACGAACCCGAGTTAACGCTTGATTAATTTTCATTTGGGCTTGTTGATTCTGCTGTGGCGTAGCATTTTCTGAGACTGCAATAATAATATGCCGCGCACGTACCTGCTCCGGAATAGCATACTCGCTTTGATGCAATTCATAATATTGCTGGATTTCAGTGTCAGGAACCTGTATGGTTTTGGCGAGTTCTTCAGGTGATATGGTGAGATAAATTGCGCGATATTGCGGCGGAATAGTAAACTCAACTTTATGCTGGTCGTAATATGTTGACATCGCTGATTCTGTTATGGTTTCCGGTCGCATAAATTCGGCTGGAGTAAAATGTAAAAATGCGACCCGAATCTGTTCATACTGTTTACGGAATGCATCGCGCACCTCAGCATCTGAAACTTTAACAAAATCTTGAATCAGAAATAACAATTTCCGGTGAATAATTTCACGACGCAGTTCCGCTTCGAACATCGCCGGGGTTTTCCCCCGTTGGTTTAACCATTCATAATACAGTTGCCGGTCAAACCGACCGCCAGGAGCGAATGCTTGATTGCTAGTGATGAACATCATTAATTCAGTATCGTCAACTTTAATTCCCATACGTTTCGCTTCCCGCAAAGTCACATAATCGTCAATGAGTTGGTCAAGCACTTTTTCGGGTAATTGGATTTGTTTAATCATCTCTTCGGTAAATTCTTGTTTATAATGGGATTGGAACTCTTTAAGCGTATCTGCATATCGTTGCTGAAACTCGTCAAGTGAGATTTCAACACCATCAACTTTTGCTGCATACGGCAACGTTACTTCATGCCGACCGGTAAGCGAACTCCATCCATAGAAAAGCACAAACGCAGGTACAATCAATATCACAGTCGCCCACATAATCCGTTTCACATTTTCTTTTTTTCGCATTGTTTTTAACATATTGAATAAAAACCTCCAAATTGCGCTAGTTAGAAAAATTATATTACATCCAGCAAGTACAAAATCGTTATTACAGTTGCAGAGTTGGTATGAATTTTTGGTTAGGAGTAACGCTAGTTACCCTCAATGCTAGCTGAAATCAGTAATTAATAGAAGCTTGATATATTGAGGGATACCCTATGCTCTAGATATATTTTTTCTCCCATCTCTTTTCCTGGTATTTTTGTTGCTAGGATGTTAATAATTGGTAGAAGAACATTAGTTCTGCCAATCAATTCAAAGTAAATTTTATACCATTAAATCCGAAGCATTGTCAAGATAACCAAAAATAGTATGCGATAAAAAATGTAAAAAAATGCTGAATTGTGTAAAAAAGACTTGACAAAAATATCGTTTAGCGTTTATACTGTATCCAGCTTATTAAATTCAACATTATATTTTTGCGCTTCTTTTCGGTGCCAAAAATCTATCTTAAATTTGAAAGGATGATATATCGTGGCACTATTATCAAAAACTAAATCACTTCTCGCCTTAGATATAGGAAGCAGTCTGGTGAAAGCTATTCAAATTAAATCTACCAAACAAGGATATATTCTCGAACATGTTGGTGTAGCAGATGTTCCGGTTGAAGTTTCTCAAGCGAAAACGGATACTACTTCAATTGGTCTCGCTAATACTATTCGAACAGCTATTCTCAACTCCGGTTCTCGGTTGAAAGATGTCATTACTTCCATTTCTGGGGAAGCAGTTATCGTCCGCTATATTTCGTTTCCGGAAATGACGGATACCGAATTAGATAATGCCATCCGCTGGCAGATAGAAGAACATATTCCTTATCGACTTGATGATATTAATCTCGATTATCATAAACTCGGTGTTTCACAAAAGGAAGGAAGTAAGAAAATTGATGTTCTGTTAGTAGCCGCGCGGAAAGATTTTGTCAATGAACGGATTAATCTCTTGCAATCAATAGGATTGAACACGGCGGTTATTGATGTTGATGCGTTTGCGGTATTTAATTGTTTTGAAGCGAACTATGACGCTAAACAGGATGAAGTAATCGCACTGGTCAATATCGGCGCACAAAGTACAAATATTATTATTGCCCAGAATAATATTTCGGTATTTGCGCGTGATATTTCCCAAGCGGGGAATAATATAACCCAACAATTGGCTAGCAAAATGGGTATAAGTTTCGCGGATGCGGAAAAAATTAAAAAAGAAGAAGGAGTCATTTTACCGGCAGCGGCAAGTGAAGGGAAAGAAGAATCGAGTGATATTAAGGTAGCGATTCGGGAAACCGTAGAAAAGATCACTGGTGAAAGTTTAAGCGCAGACCAACGTGTTCGACAAATTTCCGATATCATTCGGGTTCCCTTACAGAACTTGGTGACGGAAATTCGGCGAACATTACAATTTTTTGAGCACCAGCCCTATGGTAAACCGGTTAATCGGATTGTATTAAGTGGTGGAAGCGCGAAATTAAAAAATATCGATTCGTTTATTCAAGACCGATTAGGGCTTCCAACAGAAATATTCAATCCGTTAGCGAAAATTAATACAACTAAAGTGGCTATAGGGAATAATGAATTAAATGCATTAGCTCCGAGTTTAGCCGTCGGTGTTGGATTAGCTATTCGGCAGAGTAGCTAATTTTTGAACTATTCTAGGAAGCAAGAGAGGGTAAGAAAAACCTATGATAAAAATCAACTTACTTCCCGTTACCGTTAAAGCAAAAAAGGTCAATCGCGTTCCGCTAATTTTTTTACTTGCTGCACTGGTTACGATCATTATTATCCTTCCTTTTTATCTGTATTCTAAAGTTAGGGTTACGAAGTTAGAGAATCAGAAAGCGGAACTAGAACGGCAAATAAAAGAACTGGAACCGAAAGTAAAAGAAATCGCTGCGTTAATCGAGCAACTCCAGCGGAAAGAAAAAGCGATTGATGATTTAGCCGGTATGCAACGGTTATATTGGTCTAAGAAATTGAATGAACTATCGGATTTAATCCCCACCAATGTTAAACTTGAACATATCTATTTAACTACCGATGAAACTGGCAATATAATCCTTAATCTTGAAGGAATGACCGCCTGCCGTTCCGGTGAAGAACGAATCAAACTGATCGGCGATTTTATCACCGCATTACAGGATAAGAGTCGAAGTTCGTTTTATTATAAAGAAGATAATAGTCCTAATTTCGGTGAAATCGAGTTTATTTCAGCTAATACCGAAAAGAAAGGCGGATATCTCTTAGCAAAATTTATTTTAAAAATGCAAGTTATTTAGGTTAACCATAATACACATTGATTGAGGGAAAGACTATGACACCATTAACGGCTGATGAAAAAAAATGGATTTTAGTCGCAATTATTTTCATGGCATTAATTGGCTATTTGTTTTATACTTTTGTTTGGAGTGTGAATACGAAACGAATAGCGCAATTAGAACGAGAAATTAACGGTCCGCCGGATGATAAAGCGCTGAAAAAAGTGTACGAAAAATACAAAGAAATTGTTGAAGGAACAGAAACCCAGATGAAAATAGCGGAGTTAACTTCAAAAATCAATTTGTTTGAACAGCGATTACCGGAAACGAAAGATATTCCCAAACTGTTGACCTTTTTCCGACAAGCAGCTGATGAAAGCGGAACAAAATTCGTTGCTATCACCCAATTAGCGTCGGTAACCAGTGAATATTTCATTCAGATACCATTTAATGTTACCGTGAAAGCGAAATACCATCCCCTTGGTCAGTTTATTAATAAAATGGAAAATAACGAACGATTTATGCGCGTCGATGATGTGGATATTAAAGCGACTAATGATGAAACTCATTTACACGAAGCAACAATGAAAATCAGTACCTATATGTTCAATCAAGGAGGATAGAAGATTAAATTATGAAAAAACTCCTCGTTAGTTCTATTCTTATATGTTTTTTTAGCATATCCGTTGTGAGTTTTAGTTTTTCGGCAGATAAGTCTGCAAGTAGTAAGGATACGACGGCAAAAGAGCCGTCACCACTCGAGATAATTGCCAGCGCTACTGAAAAGAGTACGGTTACCTTTCAGAAGAAGCATATTTATGATAGTAAAGGAAAAGATGACCCGATGCTGATGCCATGGAAATTTATCGAAGAATCCGGAACTCCGTCGTCTAGCGGGGTTAAAGGAGGGGTTAAAGGAACTGATTTAGAACCCGCTACTCTTCCAGAAGAAATTGAAAGACAGGTAACCGGTATCGTTTGGTGTCCTAAAGAACCGTTAGCATTAATTGGGGATAAAATTGTGCGAGAAGGAGATGAAGTCGCGCATGCTAAAATTTTAAAAATTAATAAAGGGGAGGTTATATTCCTTTACGCTGGGAAAAAATTCCCGGTTAAAGTAAAAGTGAATAGTTAATCCATACATAAAGGCATTGATTAACATTTAACTATTACTCTTTAAAGAAGGAATTCAAACAAGGGGGATTATCTATGATAAGAAAAAATCTGAAATACGTAGGTATCGTTAGTTTAATGGTGATAATGATATTATCGCAGGTATAT
The DNA here is from genome assembly GCA_026416715.1 of bacterium. Classification (NCBI taxonomy): domain Bacteria; species bacterium. Next base: position 13,287 of record JAOAEQ010000012.1, on the reverse strand, counting down.
GCTGAGATTAAAATTGCTAAACCTGCAGTAAAACATGAATCAGGGAAAACGTATATTTCAATCCCATTCATTGGAGAATCCATTACATATACCAGTAACAAATATAATCATCTGGTGTATCTTGATATTACAGATGCTGTATTAACTGGCGCGGCAAAATATTCGATGCCAATTGAAGAAAGTGCAGCAACCAAAGTCGTCGTTGCGCAATATCAATCGGAGCCGAAAGTTGTTCGTGCGGTGATAATGTTAAGCAAATGGGTTCCATTTGATATTAAACAAGAAGAGAAAACGCTAGTCATTTGTATCGATAATACGGGAGTAGAACCGCCCGCTGCGAGCGGAAAGAAAGCAAAGTCGGTACCATCGGTACCAGGAGCGGAAAAAGTTGCAGCGCCACCTGCAGTTGAACCGAAACCAGCGGTTCTACCACCGGCGGTTGAAGTAAAACCAGCACCAACCGGATTAGATGCAATTGTTTCGCTCGATTTTAGCGGCGCGGAATTACCTAGTGTGATTCGTATCTTAGCAGATAAATCCGGATTAAATATCGTTGCCGGACCTGAAGTAGCTGGGAAAGTATCCATTCACCTCGAGAATGTTACTGTGAAAGAAGCGCTGGATACTATCCTAGCGGTACATGGATTTACATTCGAAAAACCAAGTCCTAATGTACTTCGAATCGTTAAAATTGATAAACCGGTTGTAGCACCGCCGCCTGCGGTAGAAGAAATCGTGGAACAGGTTACCTTAAATTATAAAAAGACCAGTGATGTAATTGCAGTAATAAAATCGGTATATCCGCGAGTTAATATTGTTGAATGGCTCGATAATAATGCAAAAATTATCACTGGAACCGGGGTTATTGTAATTAGTGGAAGCCCGCAAGATGTTGCTAAAGCAAAAGCGTTAATTAAAAAATTGGATAAACCGATTAAGCAGGTGATGATTGAAGCGCGGTTAATCAATCTCGATTTAGATAAAATCAAAGACCTTGGGATTAGTTGGGATGCAACAAAATCAAGTATTATTGATGATGGAACTTATTCAATTGGTGGACAAACCTTGGGACAAGCCGGAGCGTTAGCGGGCGGAATTGTTATCGGGTCAATTTCAACGCCAACGTGGGATATTAACGCGACACTGAAAGCAGCGGTTGAAAATAAATCCGCTGAAGTATTAGCCAACCCACGTATCCTTGCGTTAAATAATACTACTGCTGAAATTAATATTACCCGGCAGAATCCGTATGTTCAATGGTCATACGATGCACAAACCAATACTTATGTTGGAAACGTTAATTTCGATGAGAAAACAAAAGAAGGTGTAACCTTAACGGTTACTCCGCAGATTACCGATGATGGGAATATCCTGATGCATATTGTTCCAGTTCAGAAATCAAAACAAGGCGAAATTTCGTATCCATCAGCTGGCGGTGCACCGAATACAGTTATCGCTATCGTGGATGAACGGAAAGCAGATGCTACCTTGCTGGTTAAGGATGGAGAAACGGTAGTTATCGGCGGGTTACGTAAAAATAATGAGCTGACGAAAGAGAACAAAATCCCGGTTTTAGGTGATATCCCCTTCCTTGGGAATGCATTCAAATCGAAAAGCACGACAGTTTCACGGTCGGAGTTAATGTTGTTTGTCACCCCTTATATAGTTAAAGAGAGCACGCCATTAACTGCAGAAGAAAAAATTAATTATGATAGAATTGATTTAAAGTAAAGTTGGTATTAAGAAATTGTAACAAAATGAAAAAGCCCATTTTGAAAATTCAAAATGGGCTTTTTTATACCTACTAATTTTTCTTAACATCTCCTTATAATGTATGGATTATGCAGCATACTCATTTTTCCCAGACTGCATTTTCGCTAAATTTTTGCAATAGACCAACTTCGATTTTGCTTCGGTCGAGTCCGGTTTTAACCCTTGTGCTTGATAGAATGCCTGCGCTGCATCTTCATATCGTCCTTCTTCCATTGCCTTTAATCCGGCATTAAAATATGCTTGAAATTCTGCCTCGACCGCTTTTTGTTTTTCTAATTTTTTTCGTTCTTCTTCTTGTTTCTTTAATAATCGAGCTTGTTCAGCGGCTTGTTTTTGTTGTGCCTGTTTTTTGGTAGTGTATTTTGCCATAATCCACCGGAATAGAGCGCTGAGAATAATGATGCCAACCAATCCAGCTATACCAAGAGCACCATAGGTTAAATAGGCGATCCAATTATTTCCCGCAGTACCAGAAATATTAGGATTTCTAGCAGTTGAAGCTACTTGAGCTTTCGGTTGTGTATATGGTTTAGCGCTGGTTTTGTTTTGTTGTACTATCGGTTTTATTTCAGCTGGAGCCGCCGATACATTGCTGCTGCTTGGAGTAGCCGCTTGTACCGATGAGATGAGATTGAAGTTCGTTCCTGCAAGTTTTTTACCCCAGAACTCGATTTCAGCAATCCGTGTAAAATTATCTTCTCGACCAAAATAATTTGGTTTAAGAATATGAAGACGAACGAACCGAGTTCGAACTGGTAGAGGGAAAATACATTCGTTGATATTTTCTGGGGAAAGATTATGGACAGTATGAATTATTTCCCATGGTCCATCCAGATTTTGCGCTATTTCAATGTTGAACTCTTGTGTATTTAGCATTCCGGAAAGATTAGCGGCAGCAGCATGTCGGATAGTATATCGCGTTAGTTCGACGAGACCGTTAAAATCGAAAATAAGCCAATGTTCACCCCAGTGGCTATGCAGAATTCCACAGCTCCAATACGTAGCTACATTACCGTCAGTAATCCGTTCCGGTGTCTGGGAAGCAATATAATATCCACAGCTTATCAGTTTCGCTGATTTGGCTAAATCTATTTCATCCGCAGAGCTTAGAGGAATAAATAAAAATGAAAATAATATAAGAATAAAATGATAGGCAACTCTATGTTTCACCACTGCTCAACTACGTGCTCCTCAGTAGTAAAATAATAAAGGAAAAAGAGAAAATATTTTATCTTATTATGCTAATTCTGTCAAAACTTTTTTCAATTATATTTTCCATTTAAAATTGAGGGAAAGTGGAATTGCGTCAAGGCAATAAGGTATAGGCATGCTTTTTCTCCGGTTCCTGTCTAGAACCTGTAACAAACCGATAAGCGGTATATTGAAAAAGGACGTAATGGTTTCGTTTATTCCGTTCCGTTCTCTAACTCAACCAAATCTTCTTCATCAATCGGCATAAACCACTTTTGCGCAACAAAAGTCGGGATAACCGCACTAGCGATAACCACTCCAACCAAAACGGAATATTGCACTTGATTAATTAATCCGGCATTAAGCCCGAACACGCTCGCAATCGTCCCGAAAGTCAACCCTGTGCTCATTAATAAGGTGGTATACATACTTCCATTAGGAATATATTTTTTTGCTAGAAAATAGACACCTAAAAATTTCGTTCCAATTTTCAGGATAAAGAGTATCATAAATAATCCTAGCGAAGTTAAAATGAGCGGATAAGAAACACGTAATCCGCCGACAATGAAAAAGATCGGTGTGATAATCGCATAGGCAACAGTTCGGAGTCGGTTTCTCACCACTTTCGTTTCCGAAGTTTCAGTGAAATGTTTCGACATTAACATTCCTAGAACGAACGCAGGAAGTACCGCATGCCCTTCACCCAAATTAGCGAAATACATAAAGCAAAGTAGGAGAACAAAGATATATTTTATTTCCGGTTCAATAACCTTATTTTTCAATTTCGGATTATCGAATACCCAATGCGAAAATTTTTCTGCGATATAGATTACATTTACTGATACGGAAAGAAAAATGAGCGTATATAAGGTTGGCTTAACAAACAGAACGCTTAAAAAAAGCGCTGTACCCATATCGGTAACGAAAGTAGCTGCCATAATCAATTTGCCGATTTCGGTTTTCGATAATCCAGTTTCTACCAGAACAGAATACACCACCGCTAATGAAGTTGTAGATAACGCAGTTCCTGCGATTAACGATGCGGTTAAACTCCATTTAGCTACCAAATAGGTATAAAGGAATGCTCCAAGGAACGGTAATAAAAATGAAAAGAAACCAATTAGGAAACTTGCTTTAAAATTTTCTTTCATTAACCGAATATCAATTTCCGTTCCTGCCAGGTAGGTCAATAGAATCCCACCGAACCCAGCTAAATAAAGCATCCATTCTTCTGGTTTGAGTCCAAACGCTCCGGCAATTGACCCTAATATAATCTCGATTATTGCTACCGATAAACCGATTCGTAACGAAATTAAACTAGATAAGAAAATTATCGCTCCTATAACTAGTGGAATATAGTCAGCATGCATAAATTAGGGAAATTCTCCTTTTCTTGATTTTAAAATTATTTACTAAACCACCTAAATTTTTAATGCTTCTTAATGAATAATCGGATAAATATCATTCATGATTAACCGGATAATTCTATCAATATGTGGATCCAGCGTATTACGGAGAATCGGCTCAACTTTCCCATAACCACGCAATTTATCAGATTTTATATCTTCAAGGTTTTCCCAATCGATACCTAGTATACCTCGCAGTTTATTTCTGATATCTTCCTGCGCTACTTCCAAGTGGAAAGTATCTTTAACCATTTTAATTTCTTCCCGAATCTGGCGAACAGCTTTCCCAATAATTTTGCTTTGTTCTTCAGGAATCGTTTGATGGATGCGATAGAGGATACCTACATGACCTTTTTCGCGGAGTAACCGATCAATTTCATCCAATGATTTTTCTAATAATAATAAAGTGACCCGAACCGACCGCTTTTGATTTTCATTTAACGACATATTACCTATACTTCCTTCCATTCAAGGGATTATGTACCAAAAATGATTATATAACGTCTTCGTTTCGCTATCATGCGGGTCTAATTTTAAAACTTCATGAAAATAATTTTTTGCTTTATCAATATCTTCTTTTAAAAGGTACGTTATTCCAAGATTAAAATAAGCATTACTACACTTCGGGTCTAACGTAACCGTATGTTTCCAATAGGTAATAGCGCTATCAAAAGCGCCGGACTCAAATACCATTACGCCATTTTTGAAATACCATTTTGCTGAATGGGCTACCGGAAGTCCATTTACCGAGGGTTCAGAGGGTAAAAAGTAAGCGATACATTCAGCCAGTTTATCTAATAAACCTGATTTGCGACCATAGTTACGGCGTATCATATTTTTTAATTCAATCGCTTGCTCAATCATATTAGGTAACCTAAGTTCGTATTATGAAAGCGTATTCAACTTTCCGGTAATCTCCGTTAGGGGAAAACATATTTTTACAGGTTGGACATTGAAGCATTAGTGTTTGGTATCGTTTCTCTTTAACAATTTTTGATTCGAGAATAATATGGCAATAAGGACAATTGCATACCCATCTACCCTGCTGACCTTAAAAAAAATAAAACGCTTCAAACTCCATCGCTTTCGAAAAGTTAAATCAATTGAATTCTTCTGCCTATCTTTCATCTGAATGGTTTTTATCCTGTTGTGTTATCTGACCAGGTAGCGAATCTGTTTTACTTTCTATTGATTTTAATCGCGCGAGTTCTTTTTTCTGGCGTTCAATAATTCGTGATAGTTGTTCTATCGTTAACTGGAGTTGTTCTGCTTTTTCTTTCATTCTAGGGTGAACTTGAAACTCTTTCCAGCTCATTCCGACAAAATGGTTAATAGTCCGTAGCCAGGCGGTTCGTTCACCTTCTGTAAATTGTTCTTTCGTATACCGATAATCGTGTTTGCGGATAAACTCGGCTAATTCCGTTTGTAAAGTGGTGAGAATAGAAATTTCTTTTTCTCCTAAAATATCGAACGCATGTTTATCTGGTTCCAGAGTAAGTGCGAGTGTAAAATGCGGATAACATAATCCGTTCGAATTGCGATAAGCGGCAGTGAATTCTGGTTCAGTAAGATGTTTAATTAATAAATTTAGATAAGATTGCTCGACATCTACAAGATGTTTACACACCGGACATTCATTGCTATTCATACCATTGCCTTTGATTTTGCGATATCCCTTTATAACATTTGCCGGAAAATTATTTTTCTTCCATGCTTTTCTTTGCGCTAGTAAATTTATTTCTTTAGCGAGTTGCTGAATCAGGTCGTGATAAATAATGGTAGCGCCTAAAGCATCCCCACATTGACTTAATTGCCACGCATGCGATTGACAATATCCTTTCGCTTTTCGAATTCGTTCCCGAAGCTGAGGATCATTGACTCCTTCATAGAGAAATGCGTCGAAATAATCCCAGCTACTTTTATTCAGAATAAAACATATTGGACAGAATTCGGTTTTTAGCGCATCAAGTAGTTTGAAATAAGTAAAATGATGTTCGATATTTGTATGTTTATGTTGACGAGCCATACATTTATAAGTTATTGACTTTACGGTATCTGCAGTAATGCTAGGTGTGCCTTAACTCTAATTTTCTCATTATTGCTGGTTTGACACTGCTGCAAAATTTCTCGTGACCGATGTCCCCCGATACTCCGCAAAGCTTGTATTATTTCCAAACGAACGTTTAGAAAGCTAGTAGCAAGTAGCTGTTCTAACGTTTCGATTGCTGAAGTATCACCAATTTGCCCTAACGCATTTACTACCGCAGATAAAATATACGGGTCGGTACATGTTTTTGCTAATTCTAATAAGGGTTTCACCGCTTGTTTTTCTTGCCGTTGTCCGAGGATGAATGCAGCTCGAAGTGGTGTGGTCGGTTCCGGATGATGTAACGCTGATATCAGTTTATCAACAAAACTCTCTTCAGAAATAGAGAATAACCGTGCGCCACAATTCCTGCAATTTGATTCATGATATTGGTTTTCCGTCCAGCATTCAAAACAATAAACTACCATAATGTAACATCTCTCGTTTCATTCGATTTTCCTAAATCCTTTATTTCATTCTGTAGAGGTAACAATTGTTGTCTGATTTCTTGGAGTCGAGCTAAAGACCTGTCAAGGTTACCGAGGATACTTTGCAAGGTTTCTTCTGTTTCAGATTTCATTTGCGAGCCACGATTTAATGCTAAATGAATATGTTGAATGATATCATTGATTTTGCTATCCAAACTATAGAGAAATTCCCGATAACTTTTATCCACCCGTTGAACGAAATCCCATCGAACTCGACCACAGTTCCGGTCAACTAATTCCGGGATTTTTTTCTTCATTTCATTTAGCACCATTCGCTGCGCAAATCGTTTCGGTAAAACGGTGCTAAAAGTAGTTAAATCTAAATCTAAAAAGACCGGAATATCTTCTAATAGATAATAAAATCCAGCCTGTGAAGATAACGGTTCAACTTGAGGTAATTCGGTGAGCTTAAGTTCAAATAAATCTGTGCAAAGCTGCATAATTCGTGAAATAATCTCATTAGCGCGATTCGTAAATCGAGATGAAATCTGTCGATATATTTGACTGATTTTACGCTCTTCCGCTGCCCGCCAAACATCAAAGCGCGTAACAAGAAAAGTATGTAAAAAAGATTCCATTTCACTAACCAGCTTTTTACCGGAAAAAGTTGTTATTTTTTGATTAAACGCAGCGGTTATTGCTTGTTCTAATTCCGGTATTTCTTTATCTTGAAACGCAGCTAAATCGGTTTCTACAATCTTGGTTAATTTCCCGATTTCCCCTCGAAGAAGATAGCCCATATCTTCTTTTTCTTGCTGAACGGTCTCAAGTAACCGATGCAATTCATGAATCTTAGTTTCTAATTCTGCGACCGGAGTGGTAATCGCTTTCTTTTCCAGTTCAATAGCGAGATGCATTTGAGTTATCAGCGTTACACTCTTTTGAACCGCAGACTGCAGAATAATTCGCCCTTTTTCTTGCATTAAGAATTGACTGATAACCCGCTGAAATTCAGGTAACCGACTCGCTCGATACTGAATATCATCCTGATGTAGTTTTCCGTCTAGAGCTAACTTCGCAGATATTGGATAAATAGCAATAGTTTCTTTTGCTAATTGTTCTCGAATAACGCGTTGCGTAAACTGTAACGCTTCTTCTTGTTCTTTTTTACGTACATAGTCAATTTTATTCAATAAAATAAATACCGCATTTACATCTTGGTAAACATCATTTAAAAAAGTTAATTCACTTTGGCTGATTGGCGGGTCAACTGAAAGTAAAAATATCGCGGCATCTATTTTGGGCAAGAAACTATACGTAGTATCCGTATTGTTTTTATATACCGACCCGACTCCGGGCGTATCAATAAGTAATACACCATCTTTAAGAAAATCAGACGGATAATTCACTTCAACATGTTTGACATTTTTTTGGTTTTTTGGATTTCCATGTTCGGTAACATATAACGGTAACTCTGATAACGGGATTGTGGTTCTACTATTATCATTAAATAAAACCTCAACTTTCAATGATTCACCATATTGAATTATTGTTATAATTGAAGTTAGCGGGATAATCGCAGTGGGAAGCAATTCCTCACCTAATAGCGCATTAATTAACGTCGTTTTTCCTCGTTTAAATTGACCGAGTACTGCTAGATAAAATCGGTTTGTATTTAGTTTTTGTTGAATTGAATCCAACTCAGTTACAATTCCGGTATAACTATAAGGTTGTGCAAGTTCTTTCAGCGTGTTTAAATACAGTAAAATTTGAGTTTTAATTTTGGAATAACTATCAAGAAATGTTACCATCGAAACCACCGTACCGTGGTGAAAATAAAAACGCTTCTATCCGATAATCTTCGGTAGAAGCGATATAAACAAAAAAACCCCTACCGAAGTTTTTCAGTAGGGGTTATCAATCCCAATTTAATTTCGGGGATATTTAATGGCGAACCCCATCGCCTATATCTATTATAGCAAAATAACCAGTTCCATTACAACAAAATTATTGTTTAAATATGTCGTTTCCGAAAACCGATTGGAATGTTATCGGTTCATTTTGATTTTTTACTGGTTTTGCTACCCAGCGGATAGCACGAACCAGCATTGGTTCCAATCCAGGAGTCAGCTCCGGATGCGGACTGAATGCAACCAATTTGCCTTTTCCGAAGTATGATGCGATAATCGCATCTTTTCCAAACATCATATTCGCTGGTGCACCTGCTTTATGCATATCGGTTTGGAATGTAGCCAGCGAAACATAATTCGGTAGGTAGGGGTCATTTGCCGGAACGAATATCGGTCCATTTTCAAAATGTATCTGGAATTCAAAATGTTCTTTCCGACCATCAGATGCTGAATGGCAGGTTATAGTCTGAACTCCGCGATCCCAATTATCTAAATCATAGAGCTCAGCGTTTATCAGTTCGATATCCCGGGTATTCTCATTCCATCCTTTGGCAACTAGATAGCCGCCAGCGCATATTGCCACGATTCCTTTCCCGTTAGCGATAAACTTGATTATCGCTTGCCGTCCTTCTGGTTTTAATGATTCCGCTTGGCCAGACCCACTTCCACCAGGAAGTAAAAGAACATCATATTCCGCTAGGTTTCCATTGACAATATCTGTTTGTTTAATGGGAGCAATCACCATATCGTTTTCTCGCCGAACAATATCCAGACTTTTCTTAACACATTTCGCTAGGGTACCTTCATCTGCATAAATCGCAACCTTTATTATTGATGATTTTCCCTCAACATGAGAAGCCATGAAACCAAAGATAGCAAAACTAACTGTCAACATCAAACCTGATTTATCCATGTTATTCTCCGAGAAAATAATTATATACGCTGGATGGTTAAAGTCAAATCTCTAATTTCAAATCCCAATTAATCTCCAATGTCAAATAACCAAAGCTCGAAGTCATTATTTATTATTTTATTAATGTTGATGCGGGTCTTTCGGCCGAGCAAATCCTTGCGGTAACGGTTCGCCTTTTTTCTTATAGTAATCTTCAATAGCGGATTTTAATGCATCTTCCGCGAGAACAGAACAATGCATTTTTACTGGTGGAAGACCATCCAGCGCTTCAGCTACCGCACGATTCGAGATTTTTAACGCTTCTTCGATAGTTTTCCCTTTAACCATTTCGGTAACCATCGAACTAGTCGCTATTGCGGCTCCACATCCGAACGTCTGGAATTTTGCATCGGTAACAATTCCGTTCTCAACTTTAATATACAATTTCATAATATCACCACACGTCGGGTTACCGACGGTGCCGATTCCGTCGGCATTCGGTATTTCACCAACATTCCTCGGATTGCGGAAATGTTCCATAACTTTTTCACTATACATAATATACCTCCAATACAAATCTCGTTAAATTGTTAAATAAAAAATGTCTAATGTCAAAATAACTAAAGAACAGAGAAACAAAAGAAATACACCTTGTAGGTGACATCAATTCTTCAGTTCTTCAGTTCTTACGTTAATATTTGTTTGGTATTGGATTAAGAGGGTTCCGGTTGTTTCGGTCCCGGGGATGCGTAGCATTTATCACCTTCACGAGAATCCTTTTCGGTATATGTTCCTTGCGCAAGTGGTGACATTTGTCGCATACGGGTAACCACTCGTTCTAATACTTCAACTACATAATCCATTTCCGCTTCGGTATTCCCACGACCGAGACTAAACCGAATCGACCCTTGCGCATCCGCATGTGAGATGCCCATAGCGGTTAATACGTGCGATGGTTCTAATGATCCGGAGGTACAAGCTGAGCCGGTAGAAACCGCTATCCCTTCTAAATCTAATCCGAGTACAATTGCTTCCCCTTCAACATACTTGAATCCGATATTGATTGTTCCGGGAAGACGTCGGGTTGGATGCCCATTCAGTCGAATATCCGGTATCCGGGATTTAATTGCTTGATATAATCGAGTCGCTAAACAGGATAACCGCAGTAAATCGCGTTCCATTTCTTCCATTGCGATATCGCAGGCTACACCAAGTCCGACTATCCCAGCAACATTTTCTGTTCCTGCACGGAGATTTCTTTCATGATGTCCGCCATGAATTAGCGGTTGTAGTTTTACTCCTTTACGAACATATAATGCACCGACTCCTTTCGGACCATACAGTTTATGTGCGGATAAGGATAATAAATCGATATTCATTTCATTCACATTAATCGAAAGCTTACCGAGCGTTTGTACCGCATCGGTATGAAATAAAACATTATGTTCTTTCGCAATTTTTCCAAACGCTTCAATCGGCTGGATCGTTCCTGTTTCATTATTCGCATGCATGATGGTTATCAGAATAGTTTTCGCTGTGATCGCTTTTTGTAAATCATCCGGATTAACTAGTCCATATTGGTCAACGGGGAGATAAGTAACCGTAAATCCTTGCTTTTCTAGAAACTTGCACGCATTCAGAACAGCATGATGTTCAATGGCACTGGTAATAATATGATTCCCTTTATTTTGATACGCATACGCTACCCCTTTAATCGCAAGATTATCAGCTTCCGTTCCGCCGCTAGTGAAAATTATTTCTTCCGGTTTATTTGCACCGAGAATTTTCCGAACCGATTCCCGCGCAGTATCCATAGCGGCATGCGCTTCTCGTCCAAAACTATGAACACTACTAGCGTTTCCATAATAATCAATAAAATAAGGTAGCATTTTGCCGAGTACACGCGGATGCATCGGCGTGGTTGCGTTATGGTCTAAATATATTCTGTTCATACCATCTCTCCTTTTCCCCAGTTGCTGGATTCGTTAAAGTATCGTAATACTAAATTTCTTTAGATATTAAAAACGTAATTATGTTTAATTTTCTTTTTTCCCTCTAATGCTAGCGATTCTTCTTTTAAATCTTTTAAGGTTATCGAATCGAGCACTTCCGACATTTTATCTCCTAATTTTTTCCATAGAAGTCGCATTGCGCATTTTGCGAGTTTATCACATTGTTTTGCATCTACAGTAGGTAAAACGCAATACACCGGGGCAATTGGACCCTCTAATACTCGAATAATATCCCCAATTGTAATTTGGTCAGGCGGTTTATTTAACTGATATCCACCACCAGGACCGCGGGTTCCTTTAACCAACCCAGCGCGTTTTAATTTACTTAATAATTGCTCAAGATAGGTTACGGAAATATTTTGCCGTTCTGAAATATCCTTCGCCGTAACCGAACTTACCTCACCATATATTGAAATATCAAGCATTGCCGTTAGCCCATACCGTCCACGAGTCGACATTCGCATACGAAACTTTTTGCCCTCCTAGTTAATAACCCTTTAGGGTTAGATACTGCTTCGTACGAAATTCTATTTTTTACTTTCTAATTCCGCAACTCGTTTTTCAAGCAATTCGATTTTTTTCTGCAACTCTTCAAAATGTTCCCATTCCGGGTCAGGTAAATCGCCATGCGCTAACATTTCTTCCGGGGTTAATCGTTTTCCATCGCGAGCAACGATTTTTCCGGGAACACCAACTACCGTGCAATTATCCGGTACCGATTTTAATACCACTGACCCTGCGCCGATTTTAACATTATTCCCGATAGTTATATTTCCGAGAATCCTTGCTCCACAGCCGACCACGATATTATTCAGTAAGGTTGGATGCCGTTTCCCTTTTTCTTTTCCGGTACCACCTAGTGTTACCCCTTGATATAGAAGAACATCATCACCAATTTCAGCGGTTTCACCAATAACGACTCCAGATCCATGGTCAATAAAAAACCGTCTTCCGATTTTTGCTCCTGGGTGAATTTCAATTCCCGTAATAAAACGTGCGAATTCTGAAATTAAACGAGAACATATAATACAATTCTTCTTATAGAGCCAATGGGCAATTCGGTGCAGCCAAACCGCATGTAAGCCCGGATAGCAGAGGAGTACTTCCAGGATATTTTTCGCTGCCGGGTCGCGTTCAAAAATCGAATTGATATCTTCCTTTATCTGTTTAAACATAGTCGATAATCCCCTCCTTACCCTATCTATCATACAACAATTGACTAATTTTGTCAAGAATTATTTCGGGTTAGCAGATATGAGTAAAAAAATGATAAATTCACCATTTTTCGCTTGACATTATTTTTTTTATTTTGCTATATTCAAGGCAAGATGAATAAGATAAAATCTATTTTTATTGAGGAAATGAATAAAAAAAGATTTGTTAAGTACCAAATATTAAGCACAAGTATTACCATCGGTATGAATCTATGATACTCTGTGGTTAAGGAGGATTTGAACTATGAAGCAAGGAATTGCTGGTGTATTAGGTGCAGTAGTTTTCGCCATTATGTATTGTAGCTCTCTGGTTCTGGGGCAACCGGTGAGCGACAATGACTTATGGCAACAGATACAGTATTATGCGAATCCGAG
>JAOAEQ010000011.1 GCA_026416715.1 bacterium | reverse complement strand
CCATTACAGCGGCTTCACCACACGCTTCATTTCCCGATAAAAATTTTTTTTCTTTTGCCATTGGTTATTGTTTCAATGTCCCGGTTTAATTAGAATTTTAATAATTTTGTAATTATCGCATCCGCCATTTCACTTGTTCCGACCGCGTTTGGATCGTCACGGTCTGGTTTCATATCATAGGTAACCGATTTTCCTTCTGCAATAACAGCAGCTACTGCATTCTCTAAACGATTTGCTGCGTCTATTTCCCCTAAATAACGTAACATTAAAAAACCAGATAATATCAATGCGGTTGGATTAACTTTGTTTAGTCCGGTATATTTCGGTGCTGAACCGTGAATCGCTTCAAACACCGCGGTATCTATTCCAATATTCACTCCCGGAGCCACCCCTAATCCACCAACAAGTCCTGCACAGAGGTCTGAAATAATATCACCATAAAGATTGGGTAAAACAAGGACATCGTATAATTCCGGTTTCTGAACTAATTGCATACACAAATTATCAACTAGAACTTCTTCGTACGCAATTTTACCTTCATACGCTCTAGCAATTTCACGGGCTACCTTATAAAACAGCCCATCAGTGAATTTCATAATATTCGCTTTACAAACTGCAGTGACTTTTTTCCGATTATTGGCAACCGCAAAATCAAAAGCAAATTGAACAATTTGTTTTGACCCAGTAATAGAAATCGGTTTTATACTAATTGCGCTATCTTCGCGAATTTTTCCTTTCCCCAGGGCAATAATTTGTTTCGCTTCAGGAGTGTACAGGTCAAACTCAACTCCAGCATATAGATCTTCGGTATTTTCACGAATTACAACTATGTCTACATTCTGGTATCGGCTCCGCACCCCAGGATAATGTTTACACGGTCGAACGCAAGCGTAAAGTCCTAGCGCTTGCCGAATCGCAACATTTACACTCCGAAATCCGGTACCAATAGGTGTCGTAATTGGTCCTTTAATAGCGATTTTATTTTTTCGGATACTTTCCAGAACTCCATCTGGTAGCGGAGTCCCATATTTTTTCATCGCTTCTAATCCTGCCTCTTGGATGTCCCAATCGAATTTAACTCCTGTTGCTTCCAGAACCCGTTTCGTTGCGTGCATTAATTCCGGACCAGTACCGTCTCCAGGAATCATTGTAATTCGATAGCTCATAACTTTACCAGTAAATTCAAATATCGAATCGTGCGAAAAAATATTTCTAACTTTGAATTTACTTTTTCCCTTTGGTATAATTTAAAAGTCCACCGGCAATAATAATATCTATCTGTCGTGGTGTTAATCCATGGATGACCTGAAATTCACTTTTCTGCGTCACATTTTTGACAGTTATTGGCATCATGGATTTTAATTGTGTATGAATATTCGGGATTGTTAACCGGTCACCTTGTTTTATTTCATTAATTACTTTTGTATTGGTAAATATTAGCGGGATAATTCCGAAATTGATCAAATTATCACGATGAATCCGAGCGAATGATTTTGCAAATACCGCTTTAATACCAAGGTACATCGGGGCTAATGCTGCATGTTCGCGACTCGACCCTTGTCCATAATTTTCACCACCAACAATAAAACCTATACCAGCAGATTTTGCACGTTTCGCAAATGATGCATCAATTTTTTCATACACATGTTCAGCAATAGCCGGAATATTTGAACGTAGCGAAAGAATTGTGGCACCGGCTGGCATAATATCGTCAGTGGTAATATTATTGCCAACTTTTAATATAATTTCTCCTTCCAATGATTCAGGTAATGGAGAGTTTACTGGTAACGGACGAATGTTCGGTCCGCGAAAAATCGTTACCGCATCCGGTTCATTTGCCGGTTCAAGTATGAGCGAATCATCGATAAGAAACTCTTTCGGTAAATGCACTTCAATGGGTGCTCCGAACGTTCGAGGATCAGTAATTACTCCAGTTAATGCTGAAGCGGCTGCAGTTTCTGGACTACATAAATAAACCAGCGCATCTGCGGTTCCTGACCTTCCTTCAAAATTCCGGTTGAAAGTTCGTAATGAAACAGCACCGGATGATGGAGCCTGACCCATACCAATGCATGGTCCACAAGAATTTTCTAATAAACGAGCGCCTGACCTAATTATATCAGCTAATGAACCGTTGTGTATAATCATTTCAAGAACCTGTTTTGAACCAGGATTTATGGTTAAACTAACGTCTGGATGAATTTTCTTCCCGCGCAACATCAAAGCTACTCGAGTTAAATCGGTATATGAAGAATTGGTACAACTACCGATACAAACCTGGTTAATTTTTTTCCCAGCGAGATCTTTAACTTTACAAACATTATCAGGACTATGCGGTTGTGCAATTAACGGTTCAATTTCGGATAAATTTAGTTCTATCGTTTCATCATAAATTGCATCGTGGTCAGGAAATAGTTCTTGCCAACTCGATTCACGTTTTTGTGATTTTAAAAATGCTAGGGTCTGTTTATCTGAGGGAAATATTGATGTCGTTGCGCCTAATTCTGCGCCCATATTTGTGATGGTAGCTCGTTCAGGGACAGTCAACGATTTAATTCCAGGACCAGTATACTCAAATATTTTTCCGATCCCCCCTTTAACGGTTAGTCGACGGAGTAGTTCTAAAATTACATCTTTTGCAGAAACCCAGGGTTGAAGTTTTCCAATCAATTCAATCTGTACAATTTTCGGCATATTAAAATAATACGCGCCTCCTGCCATGGCGACTGCGACATCAAGTCCACCTACGCCAATTGCGAGCATTGAGAGTCCTCCTGCAGTCGGAGTATGGCTATCAGAACCAAGCAACGTTTGACCTGGGATCCCGAATCGTTCCAGATGAATCTGATGACATATTCCGTTTCCTGGTTTCGAAAAATAGATTCCATATTTTGCTGCGATAGTTTGGAGAAATAAATGGTCGTCAGCATTTTCAAAGCCAATCTGTAACATATTATGGTCAACGTAACTGACCGATAATTTGGTTTTAACCCGCGGAATCCCCATGGCTTCAAACTGGAGAGACGTCATGGTACCGGTTGCATCTTGTGTTAACGTTTGATCAATGCGAATAGCTATCTCTTGACCAGGAATTAATTCACCTTCAACTAGATGAGCTAAGATAATTTTTTGTGATAGATTCTTTCCCATAAAACTGATATATATCTTTAAACTTAATCTATATTAATAATAAATTCAGTCTAGACCTAATATATTTTTGCAGGTGTATGCTTATAATAATCGCTGATAGATGGTTATTTTTACGAATATAATGTAAAAAATAATAAATGTTGAATTCGTTTCAATATTATAATTGGTTTTTAAGCTTTAAATGTTTTATCGTTTTAAATCATAAAAAACCGCTAAAGTTAAAATTCACTTTTTGTGCGGTTATGTACTGAGTTATTTCTCAATTAAAATATTTACTTGACTCAATATCAATATAATTTGAAATAGTTTTTAACGATCATTAATCGGAATATAATCAGTTTTTTGATTTCCGATATAAATCTGGCGAGGACGAACGATTCGTCCACCGGATTTATCATGTTGCTCTTTCCATTGTGCAATCCAACCCGGCATTCGACCGATTGCAAACATAACCGTAAACATATTTACCGGGATACCAATTGCTTTCATGATAATCCCGCTATAAAAATCTACATTCGGATATAACTTACGGTCAATAAAATACTGGTCTTTCAAAGCTAGCTCTTCCAATTTCATAGCGATATCTAATAACGGGTCTTTTTTATTAAGTTTTTTTAATACACGATCGCACACTTTCTTAAGAATTTGGGCCCGGGGATCAAAATTCTTATATACCCGATGACCAAATCCCATCAATTTAAATCCACTATTCTTATCTTTAGCAAGTCTGATACAATCTTCCGGTGTAAGATTACCCTTATGGATTTTCGCTAACATTTCTAGTACCTCAACATTTGCACCGCCGTGTAACGGTCCCCAGAGTGCACAAACACCCGCAGCACATGAAGCAAATAAATTTGCTTGACTTGAACCTACAACACGAACTGTAGTCGTGCTACAATTCTGTTCATGGTCTGCATGTAAAATCAGAATCAGATTTAAGGCATCTTCTATATCCGGATCAACTTCATATTCAGCATAGGGCATCGAAAACATCATATGTAAAAAGTTTGCAGCATATCGCCGTTTCGGATCGGGGTAGATATAGGGTAATCCTTGCGAATGCCGATACGAAAACGCAGCTATTGTTCGCACTTTACTAATTAGTTCAGCAGCTGCTTCCTCAAACGTTTCATCAGAAGGAATCTGGTATGTTTGCGGTTCATAACAAGAGAGTGCATTTATCATAGCAGATAAAATTGCCATTGGTGCTGCATTAACGGGGAATCCTTCAAAATGATGTTTCATTCCTTCATTTAGATGCGCATTATTGGTTAGAAGATTACTAAATCGCGCTAGTTCATCTTTTTTCGGCAGTCGACCGAAAATAAGTAACCAGCAGACCTCAATAAAATTCGGATTTTCTCGGTCGAATTGCTCAATTGGAATACCGCGATATCTAAGTATTCCTTTTTCTCCATCGATAAATGTTATTGCACTTTTACAACTGCCGGTATTGGCAAAACTAGGGTCAAGTGTTATAGCGCCAGTTTGTGCACGTAACTGAGAAATATCTATACCGACTTCTCCTTCCGTACCTATGATAATTGGTAACTCAATTCTTCTATTATCTAGAATTAATGTGGCAATTTTTGCCATACTTTTTAATATCTCCTTTGATTAAAATTAGGTATAAGTAATATATACTACCAAAACATCATTTTACCGAATACTATAACGATAGGTCTTATTTGGGTTGCAATTGTATCTAACCAATAATAATTGTAATAACGAGCTGAGTTGGTTGATAGTTTCGAAAGTATAAATCTAAATCAATAAATTCGCCCTTAAGAGGTAAATGTATAATATAATTATTCTATATTATAACACAAAAATTTATATTCCGAAGCGGATAATTTTTTCCTATTAAATAGAAATATGCATAGACTTAAGGTTATGGTAATTATTGGGACTAGACCGGAAGCAATTAAACTCGTATCTGTTATTGAAGAGTTAAACCAAAATACAAAGTATTTTAAACCAATTGTTGTTACGACCGCGCAACATCGAGAGTTGGTTGATACTGTATTTAAGTTATTCAACATCAAACCACAGTTCGATTGTAATATTATGCAATCGAAGCAAACGTTAACGCACATTACAACTCTTGCTGTAAAAAAACTAACTCGAATTATGGATATAGTCAATCCGGATATTGTCCTTGTTCAAGGTGATACTACGACAGCATTTTCTGGTGCATTAACTGCATTTTATCATCGAATTCCTATCGGACATATAGAAGCAGGACTACGTAGTTTTCATAAATACAATCCTTTTCCAGAAGAGATGAATCGGATTCTCATAGGTAAACTAGCAGATTGGCATTTTGCGCCTACTGAACTTGCTAAACAATATTTGATCAATGAAGGAGTTAACCCCGAAAAAATTTATATTACTGGCAATACCGGTATTGATGCTGTGTTAAAGTTTGCAAAACAGAGTATAAGACCGACGATTCCTGAAATTAAGACAATCAATTGGCAGCGCAGAATTATTTTAGTTGAAATGCATCGGCGAGAAAACTGGGGTAAACCGTTACAAAATGTATGTACTGGGCTCATTGAAATCGCAAAGCGAAATAAGGACGTAGAAATAGTATTTCCATATCATTTAAATCCAGTTGTTCAGAAAACAGTAGATAAAATATTAGCTAGGGAAGAACGTATCCATCTTTTTAAAGCAACTAATTATGCAGATTTTATCTGGTTACTTAATCAATCATATTTGATTTTAACTGATTCTGGAGGAATTCAGGAGGAAGCGCCAATACTCGGTAAGCCTGTATTATTATTACGGGAAGTGACCGAACGGCCTGAAGCAGTCAAGGCAGGAATTGTTAAGGTTATTGGCACTGAAACAGAAAAGGTAATTACAGAAACCCAACATCTACTTGATGATAAAGCGACATATCGGACTATGGCACAAAAGATTCCTTTATATGGTGACGGAAAAGCAGGAAAACGGATCATTCATATTATTCTCAATCAATTTGGGTATCGTAAATCATTACCAAGAGAGTTTCAACAGCCTATAATATAACAAAACCGTTATATAACCAGAAATAAAGTGTAAATAAATTTAAGGTGTATAAATCTTGAATTACTTTATTTTCAGCTTAAAATGCACAATTAATATTCGTCAATATGACAGAGTTAACTTGAGAATAATCAATCATAAGATTCAAATTGTATCAATTATACTTTAGATTTTATTATAAATTATGCTATATTGAATTAGTATATTTACCATCATAAGTCAAAATATATCCTTAAGAAAGGAGAACCACGATTGCAAATTACGAATTGGCGATTTTTAAAGTATCAATTTGGAATTTGCAATCTAGAACTGCGATATGTTACCTCAAGGTGCAGAATGGATTATAGTTCTGGTGATAGCATTATTGGTCTTCGGTCCCAAAAATCTTCCCAAGATTGGTCGTGCACTTGGAAGTAGTATCAAAGAATTTAAGGACAGCATGAAAGGGTTAGGCGATGCAGAAGAAAATGAGAAAGTTAAGAGCGAAAAAAGTGATGCGGTGAAGAAGGATGATGTAAATCAGTTATCCGGATAACCCCTTATTTGATAACTATAATCTTATAATAGGGCAGTCGGTATGAATGATTTTGAGGATTTTTCTGATGAAGAAAACGAATTAGTTGAAGAAAAACGGTTAACTTTTATTGAACATCTTGAAGAACTGCGAAAGCGTATTATCAATTGTTTAATTGGTTTTCTCATAGCAACGGTCATATCCTTTTTCTATTCCGACAGATTAATAGATATTTTATTTGCACCATGTAAAAATAGTATTAAAGTAACCTATTATGGATCGATTCTTACCCCGTTCAATATTCGGCTTAAAGTATCTTCCGGAGCCGGTATTATTATTGCAAGTCCGTATATATTGTATCAATTATGGATGTTCATTGAACCCGCATTGAAACGTAACGAAAAAAAAGTTGTTCGAATTTTATTTTCGTTTGCTATACTTTGTTTTTTAGTGGGAGTAGCGATAGCATATTTTTGGATTATCCCAATTGGAGTGCCGATTTTATTACAATACGCTACTCCAATAATGCAACCTTTAATCGGTATTGAAGAATATATATCGTTTGTAATTATCATTTTAGTCGCAATGGGAATAGTATTTGAAACACCGCTAATATTAATTGGTCTTTCTAAAATTGGTTTGGTTACATCAGCGCAACTATCCAGAAATCGACGATATGCTATTCTTTTAGCTGCGATATTAGCATGTATTATTACTCCTGGTAGTGAACTTTGGACTTCAATATTTTTGATAATTCCGCTTTATCTGTTGTTTGAAATATCGGTTTGGTTAATTGCAATCATCGAAAAGAGATAATACAATGTACGTTTTTTGGAGATTATTGCTAGCGCATTTGATTGCCGAATTTCCACTACAATTTGATGTGATTTATCGGCTTAAAATAATGAAAACCACGGGGATTTGGTTACATTCTTTTATTTTTTTTCTCGTTGCGACAGTATTATTAATTCCATGGTGGAGTGAATGGCAATTTTGGGTGTTTCTATTTTTTCTTTTTATTTCGCATTATGTATTAGATAAATTTAAAATTAATCTATCTCGGAAATATCAGGTTGATAATCTTGGAATATTTGTTGGCGATCAACTTGCCCATATCGGTTTATTAAGTTTAGTACTCTTGATAGATTTAGATGAAACATTCCGGCTTAATCTTCCGCCATCGTTAAATTCTATTTCTTTTTTATATCAGGATAATCAAATTGTTCTTATTTTGATCGGATATCTGTTTGCATCTTTTGGCGGAGCTTTTTTGGTTTACTATTTAGAAAAAATGTTTTTCCCTTCACGAAATGAACGCGGTTTTTTGACAACAGCAGAAAAATATTATACTATTTTTGGAGGATTATTAATTACGACATTTGCATGGTTGAAAGGATACTTCTTTCTTATTATCCCATTAGTTCCAATATCACAATGGTATTTATTTTCATTGCGGAAAAGTGAGCGCGACCAAGGGCCAACAATTTTTGCGTTAATAACGAATGCGGTTGTAGCCACTTCAGTTGGAATCTTGTTGCGCTTTATACCAGGAACAATAACGTAATTTATTTATTAAGGAGGACTGAACTTTGCCAGAATATATTCTTGTAGTTGATGACGATAGAGATATTGCTCAGGTTATAAAAGTTACACTGGAATCGAAAGCATTTGAAGTTGAATTGGCTTATGATGGAAAACAAGCGCTCGCGTCAGCAAAAAGACGTAAACCGGACGTAATTGTTCTTGATTTGATGATGCCGAAAATGAGCGGAATCCAGGTGCTAAACGCGTTGCGGGCAGAAAATAGTACCAAAGATGTACCGGTATTAATGCTAACCGCAGCAACCAAATATTCCGAAAAACCTGATGAATACTGGAAAGAGAAGGTAGGAGTCGATGATTACGTTTCCAAACCATTTGAACCTATGGATCTGCTGCGCCGTGTAGAAGCGTTAATTAACCTGAAGAAAAATAAAGAAAAGTAGTAATTCCATTTGATGGTTATGTTTCACCCAACAGGATATCGAGCTCTCGTTTCATTAGTTGAAAAATATCCTTGGGGGTTAAGTTTTGCGTAACCGAGATAACTTTTATCCTGGCCGGCTCATTTTTAGCCAATTTGATATATCCTTTTCTTACTAAACGGTGAAAAGCGAGCAATTCTTTTTCCAACCGGTCTACGTGTCCATAAGAATGGCGTATTTTTCTAGCTAATCCTAATTTTGGTTCGATATCTAAGAAAAAAGTTATATCGGGCTGTAAGTTATCTGTTGCTATTCTATTTAATTGTTGGACGAATTCGATACCTAACTTTCGTGCTACACCTTGATATGCTACAGAAGAATCAGCATACCGGTCACAGATAACTATTTTTCCTTGATACAATGCGGGTTTTATAATCTCCTGAACAATTTGCGCTCGACTCGCTAAATATAAGAACAGTTCAGTTAAGGGAACCATAGTATTGTTGCTTGGCGATAAGAGTATTCTGCGAATTTGATTCCCGATGACTGTGCCACCTGGTTCTAAAGTAGCGATAACCTGATATCCTCTTCGCTGCAAATAGTTTTTAAGTAATCGTACTTGCGTTGATTTACCACTACCTTCGCCGCCTTCTAACGATATAAATAATCCCTTTTTCTTTTTCATAGTGTAACATTTTACTATAAAAACGAAAATAAAAAAAGCCATCATTATTTTTTGATGGCTTTCATAATAGTTTTTGGCGGGGCCGACGAGACTCGAACTCGCGACCTTCTGCGTGACAGGCAGACGTTCTAAACCAACTGAACTACGGCCCCATTAAAATTAGTTTACGATAGTGTCATACTCAAAATTATTATTTATCTCTTGAGTACTTAATAACTAAATATATCCTTACTCTGGTGGGCGGGACAGGGCTCGAACCTGCGACCCCCACCTTGTAAGGGTGATGCTCTCCCAGCTGAGCTACCCGCCCAGAAGCACTAAATTATAAATATTATATTGTATAACAGCTAAACTTTCAACTTCAAATAAGCGTAAAATATTTTAAACTTCAATGTTGAATTTACGATATATTATTCTCACTTGCTTATCTTCAGATAATTTATATAATGTAGTATCGTTGGTCATATCAATCGAATAAGCGCCGGAACTAATATGCCAATCTCCGTCCCAAGGTGTGAACTCTAGTTTTGCACAACCGAAATCTTCCAAACCATCTTCGGTAATCTGGTCAAAAATATAGCGAATAATGTTCCCTCGTTCATATTTAAATAAAGGAATACATTCTTCATCTAACAAACCAGATGCTTCAAATCCCCATGAAATTTTACTGGTTTTAAATGATTCAGCTAGTAATTTAGCAATGTCCATAAGTTCTGTTTCGGGAATTAAGTATATAAAATATGCATTGCAAAGATGTTCATCAATATTGACAGTACTGCCGAATTTTCCCCAAATAAAAAATTGTTGATCAACGATCGCTTTATTATTAGACTTGGCTAATGAGTAAAGAAAACTTATGATAGCACGTTCGATTTTTTCCCACACAAATTCATACTCTTCATTTTCTCCTGCAATAGCATCCAAATCGAAATAAAACACTAATTCCGGTTTTTTATACTGCAAAATGTCAATTTTAAATTTCATGGGATTATCTTCGTTAGGCATACGATTAAACATAAAAATCGGGATTGAATCTATTAAACAAAACAATCCAATCCCGATATATCCTTAAACCTAAATTACTACTGTTCGATTTGACCGAGCAATGCATCTATCTCAGTAACCATTGTTTCGGTTAATTTCCAAGTTTCTTTAACAAAACTATCTTCCACTGCCGGCTTTCGTGCTTCCAAATAATCTGGGATAACACGAACTCCTCGTTCATCATCTTTTTCTCGAGATAATTGTACGCTTTTTGCTATATCTTGCTGCATTTTTGCTAACATTTTCAAACAATCAGGAATAGATTTATCACCAAGTTCTGATCGTAAAATTTTTCGTTCATGTTCCCACCGTGGACAATCGCTTGGGGTGCTAAGCAATACATCGAGACCAGATTTACCTTTGGTTGTAAGCACTTCAGCGACTTTTTTCTTTAGCCCAAGTAATGCATAATATTGAATGAAGTAGGTATAGGTTTCGATTCCTTTTTTTCTCGATTTTTCCAATAAGAAGTTTTTACCTAAACCTTTAATATCCTTATCAGTATAAACTTCTTTACCAGATGCAGCTTGTAACCGTTTCCGCGCATCGAGCATTAAATCAATAATGTCCGGTCGGAAAACTTCAAACTCGAATTTGCTCCGCTTCGCCTTATTCCGTTTCATATATTTACCTTCATTACGTTTAACGGAATAAAGGTTATCAGAAAGAACCCAGCCCGGAATCAATTCGTTATATGCCGGGGGTACGCCCGGATAAAATTCAGCGGGAGAGTTAATAAGTGAAAACGGAAATGCAACTTTTTGCGGTAGTGTAGTAACTCCTGTTGCTAAAATAGTATATGGCGATTGAGAAAAATTCGCCGGGAACTTTATGTCCACGCTTAATCCGAAAAAGGTTCCTTCACCACACCATATTTCTTGGTCTGGAACCCGCGAAGTATGATTACTACCGACGTTTGCGCCATAACCAACATTTCCTTTTCCTTCAGGCCAAAACGCAGCAATTAACAGTGATTGATGATGGAATCCGACAAAGGGTCCGACCAGTGATGCCGTTACTTCACCTTCAGCGACTCCAGTATTTGGTCCGAGAATAGAGTTGGTTACTAATCCTTCACGTTCAACGTGGGAATGTTCAGTTAAAACCGATGAATCAACTATACCGTTAGATGTAACTTCACTACCCCATTGGATAATAGAATTCTTAACATACGCACCGTTGCTGATTTCGGTCTTTTCATCTTTATTACTTAATAAGGTAGAATTAAGTACAATATTTGCATTATCAATGATCCCAAATGCACCAATAAAGGTTTCTAGTACTTTATTCGTATTTTTTACCATTGCTCCTTCACAGACAATTCCTTTAGATGACGTCGCTTTATTCACATATTCAGCCACGAGTTTCTCATATTCGGCCAACAAATTTTTATCTTTTCGAGAACTAGCGATTTTGGTTGCAACCTCAACGGTTATTTCACCATAAGTTTTAACTTCTCGTCCTCCAGTTTCTATTGCTAACGAAAGTTCAACGCCGTTACCAAATGAAGTTGCTTTTCGGGTGGCGAGTTCACCGACGTTTGAAATAACTGCTTTTTCTTGAATCCAATAGTTAGCGAGTAATTTAACAGAATAAATTAAAGCATTATCCCCAATAATTGTATTGACAATAGTAGAATTATAGATGCCACTGGGAAGTTCTATCCCTGTTTCAACGGAAATATTTTCATCAAATTTTCCGATATAAACTTCACCGTAGAACATGGAATTCCGAACTCGATCGGGATCGAATCCGTCAGCGACTTTAATTTTTTCCCAATCTTCAGCAAAGTTGCCATTTTTTTTCAGTTTAGTAATTTGTGCTGCAGTTAAATGGTTACCACCAGTTTGTTCCTTCAATTTCGCTACATTAGCAATGAGTTCAGAGGTTTGGATCGCTTGTTGTAATGCACCGAGAACGTCAATGTTGTTCATTTTTATCACTCCAAAAGAAATATAAAAATATAACGATTCGGATGCAATAAGTATCATATTTTTTCATCGCATCCGAATCGCTTTTTCAAGTAATTAATTATTTACGATATTTTCCAATTAGTTTGCCCGTACAATCTTCAGTCAGGATAAAAGTTACATCGGGATGCAACTGCAGGGCACTCGCAGGAACCATAGCTGTAATCGGTCCCTCAATAGATTTGGCAACCGCATCCGCTTTATTGGCTCCGTTTGCAAATAACAGAATTTTTTTCGCTTCTAGAATTGTACCTATCCCCATACTAATTGCCGAGGTTGGTACATCTTCAATTTTTGCAAAAAATCGCGCATTATCTTTAATGGTGCTTTCAGTCAAAAAAACCTGACGTGTTCTAGAAGCTAACGACGACGGTGGTTCGTTAAATGCGATATGTCCGTTACTGCCAATTCCTAATATCTGAACGTCAATTCCGCCAACATCTTTTATCATTTCTTCATATTGCGCACAAAACGCCGCAATATCTTTTGCCATACCGTCTGGCACAAACGTGTTCTTCTTATTTATATTAATATGGTTGAAGAGGTTGGTATCCATAAAGTAACGATAGCTCTGATCGTGATTTCCCGGCAATCCTACATATTCGTCTAAGTTGAAAGTAATAACTGATGAGAAATCCAATCCCTCTTCTTTATGCAACCGAATTAATTCTTTATAAACTGGAATTGGGGTGCTTCCCGTAGCTCCGCCAAGAACAAATACTGCTTTTTTCTTCATTTCAGTGGCGATAATTTGTGCGCCAACTTTACCAAGTTCGTCTTTATCTTTAACGATAATGACATTCATAAACTTAAAATCCTCCTTGAAATTATTACCGGAAACTTGAAAACCAACAAATACCAGAATCAATAAGTTGATTACCGTATTTATTAGTTTTAGTGTTTCCGTAATTAAATTTTTTTGTTGTTAAGTTTTGTTGCAATTTCGCAAGTATCGAATGCGATACGAGCTTCTTCATCAGTTGGAATAACAAAAACTTTCACCCGCGATTCCGGTGCGCTAATACATTGTTCTATTCGTTGGGTTTTGGCATTCAGTTCGCGGTCGAGGATTATGCCAAACCAATCGAGGTTATCGCAGATTTTCTCCCTTAACGAAGTTGCATTTTCACCAATTCCCCCGGTAAAAACGATTGCGTCAGTTCGACCGAGAACTGCCATGTAAGCACCGATATATTTTTTTACTCGATAGCAAAATACATCTATCGCAAGTTTCGCTCGTTCATTCCCCTTATCAGCTTCTTCTAGCAGATTACGAACATCGTTGCTGATCCCTGAGATACCCAGTAAACCACTTTTTTTATTCAATATTTGGGTAATTTGCGGGATAGATAGTTGCAGTCGTTCCGCAAGGTAAAATATTAACCCAGGATCAATATCTCCTGCACGTGTTCCCATAACCAATCCTTCTAACGGAGTCAATCCCATTGAGTTATCTACTGAATTTCCTGCGAGTACCGCAGTTATGCTACAGCCATTACCAAGATGACAGGTGATAATATTTGCTTCAGTTTTATTTTTACCCAATAATACTGCGGCACGACGCGCAACATACCGATGCGAAGTGCCATGGAATCCATACCGCCGAACTTTATATTTTTCATAATATTCATAGGGGATTCCATAGATATAAGCGTATTTTGGCATCGTCTGATGAAATGCGGTGTCAAACGCAGCTACTTGCGGAATATTGGGTAGAATGGCAGTTGCAGCTTTAATCCCGGTTAGATTCGGGGGATTATGGAGCGGGGCTAAATCTGCATATTCTTGAATAGCATCAATCACCTCCTTGGTTATGAGACAGGAACCAGTGAACTTTTCCCCACCATGAACAACCCGATGTCCTACGGCAGAAATTTCCGCGATATTTTTTATAACGCCGATCTTCGGATCAGTTAGAATTTTGGTAATTAACTGCATTCCCAGTTCATGGTTTTGAATGGGCTGAGTGAATTGAACGGTTTTATCGTCCGTCTTATGCGATAAAACGGAATTCTCTTCACCAATTTTTTCTAATACTCCTTTTGCTAGTACCTTTTGTTCTGGCATTTCAAATAGCTGATATTTTATGGAAGAACTCCCAGCATTAATCACTAGAACTTTCATTGCCGCCTCTTAATTTGAGATTAGTCTTTATAGGGTTCAATTAAAATAGACATAAATTCAGGCATCCAAAACCGAATTGTGGATGCCTGAATTACTCGCTGGTAATTTACAAAATTTAACAATAAATTATATCAAAAAACCTAACTTCTTGTCAAAAAATATTACCTTTACCTAAATTCTGAAAACTATTTTTATAAGTAGTTATTATTATGAATTTCTGAAATACGGTCGGTATCTTTAGAAGTATCTAATTTCATAAATTCCGAATATTTCACATAATCGATAGAAAGTATCCTTATTTGATATTTTGCATTCACAATAAATTGGTAAGGTTTTTCGTCCCATGATATTTCCACAAAAACAAGAATTGCGAACAATGCATCTCTGTTATTCTACTTCCGTATATAAAATAAGTTTGATATAGGGAAGGAATCGAGGCAGTAGCTTACTGCCTTAATCTCTCTCCGCTTCTTCTTTGTTTTACATTATGGAAACCGAGTTTACTTGATAAATCTCTTAAATCACTTTAGGCACTATTAAGTTTGCACTCGGGATACACCGTGGATCAAGAATAAACTTTTTCGCATGTATTCTCCCAATAATTGGAGGATTGTTTTTCCGGAATACACTCGCTAATTCTTGAACAGAAACTTTTATTGGAACGAGTGTAATAAGTTTCGTTGGTATTTTTTCTTCCGGAAGTGCACCGCTACCGACTTCGGAATAACCGTCGGTAACTTTTATTGTTACCTTATTTCCAAAAATAAATTTTAATTGTTCAGCGGCTTCGTTAGCAACTTTTTCAATTTCTGGGAGAGGACGGGTGAGCCAGTATAGGGTAGGGAGCGTTTGCGCGAGTTTCTCTTCATTTAGATAAAGTTTTAAGGTTGCTTCTAGTGCTGCAATTGTTAATTTATCAACCCGAAGTGCGCGTTTTAACGGATTCTTTTTAATCCGGTCTATATATTTCTTTTTTCCAACGATTAAACCGGCTTGCGGTCCGCCTAATAGTTTATCTCCGCTAAAAGTAACAATATCTGCGCCAGAGTTGACGATTTCTTGGACGGTAATCTCTTTTGGCAAACCATATTTCGATAGGTCGACCAACGCACCGGAGCCTAAATCTACCATGACTGGTATTTTAAATTTGGTGCCAATGGCACATAATTCAACTTGGTTGACTTCTGCAGTAAATCCGACTATCCGATAATTGCTGGTATGTGCTTTTAGTAACAATACCGTATTTTTGGTGATAGCATTTTTATAATCCTCTAGATGGGTTCGGTTCGTTGTTCCAACTTCTACTAAAATACAACCGCTTTTTTGCATAATCTCTGGCAGGCGAAAAGTTCCTCCGATTTCGATTAATTCGCCGCGAGAAACGATAACTTCTTTCCCTTGAGCTAATGTATTTAAACTGAGTAAAACTGCAGCCGCATTATTATTAACGACAGTAGCCGATTGTGCTCCGGTCAGTTTGCAGAGTAACGATTCAATATGATTATCCCTGTCGCCACGGTCTGCGGTTTCTATATCATATTCCAAATTCACCGGAGTCGAAGCTGCTTGGTGCAAAGCGTGTATAGCTTCTTTACACAATATCGCTCGTCCGAAATTAGTATGGAGAACGGTTCCGGTAGCATTAATCAATGGTTTCAATGAGGGTTGGCTGAGTTTTCTTACTTGTTCGATGACTTCTTTGCCGATTGCTTCAACCGAAATATCAATCCCCTTTTCTTTATTTTTAATTCTCGTTCTAATATCAGCAAGAACAGTTCGAATTGTTTGGACTACTATCAGACGAGAAAATTGTTCTACCTCAGGCATTATTTGAACGGATTTAAAAATTGTATCTACTGCAGGTAGTTTGCGTAAAAGATTTGGTTTCATTTAAAAATATTTCTCGCAAACCACGCAAAGAAAGAAATTGTTATGAAACGGAACGGATTAATCTTTGCGGTTTTGCTAGTACCAACCACTAACAAAGTCTTCTCGATTAGAAATCAGCGGATTGATTTATTATTTACTTTTTGGATTTATTCTAATAGGGTTTAGTTGGTTTTGTCAAACTTCCTCTTGTATTAAGGCGGTTTATAAAAGATAATATTTATATTCGATTCACAAGTATAGAAAAAATATAAACAAGAATATACAATTGAGACGAGAAATTTATTGAACTAATAAGCTATCATTTCTATTCTCTACGATATTACTATGCGAAAAGCTATTTTAATAATTTCAATAATTTTAATTGCAACCAATACTTTGTGGGCTGCCCCAAAACTTATTATTGTTTCACCGCATTGGGAAGGGATTCGTAAAGAATTTACGCGAACCTATCAACAGTGGTATATGAAGAATTACGGCGGCAATGTTGAAATCGAATGGCTTGACCAAGGTGGCGGCGCTGATGTTCTGCGGTATATCAAATCCGAATTCTCCAAAAAACCTGATGGAATTGGAATAGACCTATTTTTCGGCGGTGGACTAGAACCTTATTTGGAATTAGCGAAATCGAATTTGTTATATTCATATCGCGTTTCAGATAAACAGCTGAAAAATATTCCATCGAGCTATTATGGTATTCCTCTCTATGATAAGCAATATCGTTGGTATGGGGTAGCATTGTCGGGGTTCGGGATTCTTGAAAATTCAGTTGTAACCAAGAAGTTAGGTTTACCTGCGGTTAAAACTTGGGCGGATTTAACGCATCCCCGTTTACGAGGTTGGGTGGGGTCGGCTGATCCGCGGCATAGTGGAAGTGTGCATATGATGTATGAAATAATCTTGCAGGCGTATGGTTGGGAAAGAGGATGGGAAAATATAACCCTTCTTGGTGCAAATGTCAAATCGTTTCCTAAAACTGCAAGTGTTACTCCGGAAGATGTTAAGCTGGGTGAAGTAGCGTATGGATTAGCAATAGATGTATATGCCTGGTCTAAAATCAATGAGGTTGGGAAAGATAAAATGCGGTTTATTTTTCCCCAAGGGGTAACTGTGATTAATCCGGATTGTATAGCGATTCTAAAAGGGGCACCGAATCTAACTGAGGCAAAATCGTTTCTTGAATTTACGTTAACTTCGGAAGCTCAAAAACTCTTGATGTTACCGAAAGGCACGCCGGAAGGACCGAAAGAATTTACTCTAACTCGGATGAGTGTTATCCCGAGATTATATGAGGAACTTAATAGTCGGTCAATTATTCCGTTTAATCCATTTAGATCACATGGAGGAATGAAATATAATTTTGAAATAGGTTCGGCTCGATATATGATATTAAACGACCTCATCGGTGCAATGATTATTGATACCCATTCGGAACTGATTCAAGCATGGAATAAAATTATTGCACGAGGTTTAAACCCTATGGAAAAACACCAACTTGGCCGCCCGCCGATTTCGGAAGAAGAAGCACTTCAACTTGCGCAAACGAAATGGAATGACCAAGCATTTCGCAATCAAAAAATAGCTGAGTGGATACGATTTGCGCAGCAGAAATATACTTCGTTAATAAAAACAAATAAAAACTAGCCTCAGAAAGTTCACAGAAAATTCGGGGTTAAATATTGTTACCCTAAATTAACCTTTTAAAATTCTTTGTATACTCACTGGTAAATATAGGAAATTTTAAAATCGGTTACGACGTCCGCCACCAAAACTACCACCACGATGCCCACTTTTTCTTCTATCACTGCCTTTCCCACCACTTTGAACGAAACGACGTTTTGTTCCACCGATACCACCAGTAATTTTCTTTTCTCGCGCTTCATTGACCACTACGGGTTGACCATCTAACGGTTGTCCATTAAGTTGACTGATTGCATCCTGCGCTTCTTCTTCGGTCGACATATCAACGAATCCGAACCCACGTGGCTCGTGAGTATAACGGTCAGTGATAATTTTAACTGAGTTAACTGTTCCCACCTGACTAAAAAAATCACGTAGTTTATCTTCATTCACCGAAAAAGATAAACTGCCTACAAATAATCTACGTCCCATATTTTTTACTACAGTATGAAGTCTCAAGCCTAAATGCCGAAATCAAAATCTTAGGAATAAAGACTTAATCCTGTTTTTTTACCTTTCTTTGTGGCGGGTACCCGGGTTAGATAGCAAAACCGTGAACAAGAATGAGTTGAGCATTAAGGGTTGGTCGGATATTGTAATCACTCTACCATTGTGATTTTACTGCTTTCCACTCTTGGCTAGGTGTCGCACCACTAAATAAATTTACGTTTTTTAACTATTTACACGAATTATCATATCAGAAAATAAGAAAAAATCAAACTTAATTCTTATTAATTAGTTTTCAAGATTAAAAATTTATTCCACTAAGAAAATGAAACAACGAAATGATATTCAAAATTTTGACTAAATTTGATTATTATTGTAAAATATATATATGAAAATATTTTCTTAAGGAGGATACCGAGAATGCGTTATGCGATAGTTGAAACTGGCGGAAAACAGTTTCGGGTTATGACAGGTGATTTAATTAAAGTTGAAAAGCTTAATGCGGAAATTGGGACGGATATAGAATTGGATAAAGTGTTATTGGTTTCCGGTGATGACAAACTTGAAATAGGCAAACCTTATGTTGCTCAAGCAAAGGTGGTTGCTGAGGTTACCGACCAAGATAAATCAAAAAAAATCAGGGTATTCAAATATAAACGTCGGAAGAAATATCGTAAATTAAAGGGGCATCGACAGGCTTACACCGAACTTAAAATTAAGGAAATTATAACTTAATTAATATTCATTTGGAGGTGGAATATTTTATGGCGCATAAAAAAGGTCAAGGGACTTCGCGTAACGGGCGTGATAGTAATGCGCAGCGACTTGGTGTTAAGAAATTTGGTGGACAAAATGTTTCAGGAGGAACTATTTTGGTGCGGCAGCGCGGAACCAAATTTCATCCGGGAGAGAATGTAGGTATCGGCAAAGATGATACACTTTATGCAAAAATTAGCGGAACGGTCGTTTTTTCCACGAGTAGGAATC
Source organism: bacterium (assembly GCA_026416715.1). Classification (NCBI taxonomy): domain Bacteria; species bacterium. The sequence continues at coordinate 75,462 of JAOAEQ010000011.1, read as the reverse complement.
GAAGTATTGTAAGTGTTATTCCGCCTACTGGTACATAGAGATAAAATTCATAGGTTTCAATTCGTTAATGACAAGGCAGTTTGATTTTGATTAAAAAATCATAGGACTGCCTTGATTTGTTTTAAGATAAATCACGCTTTAAACTATTTAGGTTTATTATCTATAATTCTTAATTTTGATATTTTGATATTTGATGTTCAATAATAAAATTTCTGATTTTTTATATTATGTTTGTTGATAAAGTGAAAATATATGTTAAATCCGGACATGGTGGAGCAGGGTGTGTCAGTTTTCGGCGTGAAAAATCGGTTCCTAAAGGAGGTCCAGATGGCGGTGATGGTGGTTGTGGTGGCTCAGTTTATATTCAAGCGGATAGTCGAATAAAAACATTAATTGATTTATATCATCATCCTCATATTTTTGCGGGTAATGGAGAACATGGGGAAGGGAGTAAGCGGACAGGGAAAAATGGTAAGGATATCATCATTTCGGTTCCTGTTGGCACGGTAGTAAAAGAAATCGACCCGGTGGATGATAGCATTGTAAAACAACAATGGGATTTGATTAAGGAGAAAGAACCTATTTTACTTGCTCGTGGTGGTCGAGGTGGAAAAGGGAATGCTTGGTTTGCCACGGCAACACATCAAACTCCACGGTTTGCACAGCCGGGTGAACCAGGCGAAGAAAAAAAGTTTATCCTTGAATTAAAATTAATTGCTGATGTTGGATTAGTCGGATGTCCTAATGCTGGTAAATCAACGTTATTATCGAGAATTAGCGCTGCAAAACCAAAAATAGCAGATTATCCGTTTACGACAAAAGAACCTATTCTTGGTCAAGTAAAAATTGAGTTTGGAAAAAGTTTTGTTATAGCTGATATTCCTGGTTTAATTGAAGGAGCCCACGCTGGTCGCGGTTTAGGTCACGAATTTTTACGGCATATCGAGCGGACAAAAGTTCTGATTCATTTAGTCGATGTTGAACCACCAGACGGGAGTGATCCATTTGAAAATTTTATGGCTATAAATCAAGAATTATCCTTGTATAATCCAATTCTAATTTCACGGCCACAAGTGGTGGGATTAAATAAGATAGATTTACTTCATTCAATGAGTAAAATAGCAAATTTGAAACGAAAAATCAGACAACAGGGCTATGAAGTGTTTGCAATTTCAGCATTAACGGGTAACGGAGTAAATAAATTAATATATCGTGTTGCAGAATTGTTAGACAACTTAAGTTCAAATAAATGATAATCAGTTATTTCTGATCAAACGAAAATAACCTCATAATAACTGAAATAAATACTGTGAGGACAAAGTTACATCTTGATAAATTAAACCTCTATTTTACAATATCAAATGAATATGTATAACCGAATTGTAATTAAAGTTGGAACAAGTCTTTTAGATAGCGCAAATAATGTATTTAATCGGGCATTGATAACGCATCTGGCAGAACAAGTTAGGGTTTTACAGAATCAAGGAAAACAAATTCTCATTGTGACCTCAGGTGCAATTGGAGCTGGTATGAGAAAATTAGGCTGGCAAGAACGGCCGAAACTAATTCCTGACCGGCAAGCATTAGCAGCGATTGGGCAGAGTCAGCTCATGTTTGTCTATGAAGAGATTTTCAGTCAGGAAAATTTAATGGTAGCTCAAGTATTACTAACTGAAAGTGATATGAATAATAGGAAGCGGTATTTGAACGCGCGAACTACCTTATTGCGTTTGTTAGACCTAGGGGTTATTCCTATCATCAATGAAAATGATACTGTTGCAATTGATGAACTTAAAATTGGCGATAATGATACATTATCTGCCCGAATAGCTAGTAAGGTTGATGCAGATTTGTTAATTATTTTAACCGATGTTGATGGATTATATACTTGTGACCCGAGAAAATCAAAACAAGCAAAAATTATTTCTTGTGTGGAGAAAATCACGCCGGAACTAAACGAATACGCTGCTGGACCTGGAAGTATTGTCGGGACTGGTGGAATGGTTACCAAACTCCGCGCCGCTAAAATTGCAACTTCTGCTGGGATTACCATGTATATTGCTAATGGAAATAAGCAGAATATTATAATAAAAATAGTAAATAACGAGAATGTTGGCACAAAATTTCTTCCCCCAAAATCACAAAAATTATCCGCGCGAAAACGATGGATAGCTTATGGTAGCAATTCTGCTGGAAATAGAATCTATGTAGATAATGGTGCCAAGCAAGCGTTAGTCTATTCTGGGAAGAGTTTATTACCTTCAGGAATAATTAAAGTTGAAGGAGATTTTGAACCAGGTGATATTGTTCAGATAACCGATAGTAAAGGCGTAGAATTTGCGCGTGGATTAGTGAATTATGCAGCTGCAGAGATTGAAAAAATTAAAGGACTTAAATCATCACAGGTGCAATCAGTTCTTGGATATAAATACTACGATGAAGTTATCCATCGAGATAATCTCGTTATATTAAATCCTGCCTAGCACCAGTATATTTAAATAATTTGGACAAGAATGAGGTTTGTAAGGGTAGTGCAGTTCTGTTTTGTTCCAGTAGTTATGTGACTTAAGCTAGATGGTTTTACTAGTCTGTTCCTAGATGCAGAAATTGGTCAAAAGGAGTGGGATTATAAATAATAATTATTACCAAAATTAGCCAGAAGAGTATATTTATGAGAAGTGGTTTATCTTGTAAAAGGATTATTTCTGGTTCACCACCCTGCCCACGTTTATAAACTAAATATAAATAACGAAGAATTCCAAAAAGAACAAATGGAAAAGTCAAAATTAGACTATGCGTATGAAATTTTTCGATAGTTTCACGGGAAATGGTATAAAGTGCATACGAAAATACTGTCATTGAAGTAACAATGGCAACCATTTGGTCAAGAAACCCTGGTGAATATTCCAGTAATACTTGTCGATGTTCATTTGCTTTATCATCCAGAAGAATCAATTCATGGCGGCGTTTGCTAATAATTAAAAATAATGCAAGAAAAAAAGCACACATTAATAACCACTTGGAAGCTGTAAGACCGGGATGTACAACAACACCAGCGTATGCACGCAAAACAAATCCAAGCGCTATTACCAGTATATCAAGAATAACGATATGTTTAAGAAAAAAAGAATATGTTAACATCATAAAGAGATAGAAAAGTAAACATAAACCAAATATCGTGCTTAATAGAAAAGCCCATGTACATGCGAATACTAAAATAATGCTTGCAGTGAATCCTGCAGCAGATACCGAAAGTTGATTTGAAGCTATTGGACGGAGCCGTTTTTTGGGATGTTGCTGGTCTTGTTTTTTATCCACGATATCGTTTATTAGATATAATGAACCAGAAACCAAACAGAATAAAAAAAATGCCATTACTGTTCTTAGAAAAAATATCGGTTCAGTAAGTTTCATGGCAAAAATAATTCCCGCAAAGACGACAAGATTTTTAGTCCATTGCTTTGGTCGCATGCTAAGTAAGATGAGTTTTATCATGGTTAGATTAGATGGGTTAACCGTGAAGGTTAAATTCGGTCTTAATTTTATAAACTTTTAGCGCTGGTAAATAGAGTAAATCAATTACTCCTTTAATATTTTTTACGTACGTCAGTATTTTCGTTATTTCTGATTGGGATTTGCAGGTTAACGTAAACCAGAGATTATACGAATGGTTTCTTGCATAACAATGTGTAATCTCATCAAATTTCGCTAATTGTCCTCCAACTTGTTCAAGGGCAGCACGAGCGACCTTGACTCCGACTAAACAGCTGGCGAATCCTAATTTTTGTGAATCGAATATTGCACCAACACGTCGAATGATTTTAGTTTTTTTGAGGGTATGAAGAGTATCATAGATATCTAATTCCGCAATGCCAAGCTCTTTTCCTAGTTTGTGAAACGGTGTATGAATGATAGGAAATTGCGATTGAATTCGATTCAAAATATCATTGGTTCTTCGTGACGTTCTTTGTTTCATTTTTTTTCTTTAAAGTTTTCTTTTGACCTCGGGAATTCAATTGGGATAGTTTAGAACGGCATTTTGCGCACAATATCCTATTAACATCAAATAGCAGTATATTTTGCTGGGTTTTATGTTCAAGAATGGATTCAACAGCAGAAATTATTCCTTCAGCTATTTGGCTGGCAATATTTTTTATAGCGATATTGTCGAGTTGAAATTGTGGTGTTACGGCACTGTGTAGATTTTGCCGGGCAAATTGTTGTTGCTCTGCTTTTCTACTTTCGATTTCGCGCCGCAATGATTCCGCTAATCGAAAACAATTTTCATCTAATTTCCCTTCACGTTCGCCGGCGTCAATTATGGCAATCGCAAATTTCGAAAAATAATTTGGATATCGCCGAAATGCATCTGTAATGCTTTCACCTTGCTCCAACCATAATTTTATCTCTTTGATTACCTGCTGTAACTCTTTATTCGCAATTTCTTGAGCTGCGATTTCTATTCCGCGCAGTAGCGGAACATCAGAAGCGATTAATTGAGCGAACCTATCAAAGAAAGATGCTTCTGCCCGAAGAGTTGATAATGAAATTGATGAACTTAATAGTGTATCTTTGTTCATAATTTTGTATTATAGCAAAATATCACATACTTATGAAATCAAAATATTTAAATTTTTATGGTTTATCTGTATGAAACATTGTAAATTTAGATTATAATATACCTACTTTGAACAATTTTCTTTTTTCAATGTCAAGATACAAACTCTTACTTCATTATTAAATTTTCAAATTGAAAATTCCTAATTATCGAAAAACTTTCGAAAATTTTAACCCAATTTCATTTGACATTCTACAAAATAATATCGTATTATATCGTATCAAAATTTTAATAAAATATGCTCCTCCTGAGGTGGTCTATGGCAAAGCATCGGATATTAATTGTTGACGATGATAAAGATATATTACAAATCATCAAACTTACTTTACGTGATCAGTATGAAGTTATAACTGCAACCGATGGATTCAGTGGATTGCAAAAGGCACAAGCGGTTGAACCGGATTTATTTATTTTAGATATTCGGATGCCAAAAGTTGATGGACATCAATTGATTGATGCTATTCATCATTCGCCAAAATTCTATAACGTTCCTATCATCGTTATTACAGCACATGCTGACCCTGAAGATGAATATTATGCTATGCAACAGGGAGTAAGTGCTTATATTCCAAAGCCATTTGAAATGCCAGACCTAGTTAAAAAAATCAATGAGGTTTTGCAGAATAAACCTGTACGCGAGAAAGTTCTAACCTATGAAGAAATTCTCGCTATGGAATAATTCTGGTGAAAAGATATGCAGCCAACAAACACTAATTCTCTTTCAGTCATTGTAACTACTAATTTACCAGATTTAAAACTGTTCAAACGAGGGAAAGTCCGAGATGTATATGAATTTGGGAACCAGTTATTGATAGTTGCAACCGACCGCATCTCTGCATTTGATGTAGTTCTACCAAACGGTATACCGTATAAAGGGAAAGTGTTAACTCAGTTATCGTTATTTTGGTTTGAATTTACTAAGCATATTGTTCCAAATCATTTGATTACAGCTGAGATTAATGAATTTCCATCGGAAACAGAACAATACCGTGATATTCTCATGGGACGAAGTATGTTGGTTAAAAAAAGTAAAGTGGTTGAAATTGAATGCGTGGTTCGAGGTTATTTAGCGGGTTCTGCTTGGAAGGAATATCAAGCAACCGGAACAATTTGTGGGATAAAATTACCGCAAGGTTTGCGTGAATCGAGTAAGCTTCCGGAACCAATATTTACTCCAGCAACCAAAGCTAGCTCCGGTCATGACATAAACATTTCTGAAAAAGAAATGATTAATATTGTAGGTTATGATATAGGAATGCAATTAAAAGAAAAAAGTATTGCGATATATACCGAAGCGTTAAGTTACGCGGAATCCCGTGGTATTATTATCTCAGATACTAAATTCGAATTTGGTTTTGTCGATGATAAATTAATTTTGATTGATGAAATTTTAACCCCGGATTCATCGCGATTTTGGCCTAAGGATGATTATCAACCAGGGCGACCGCAAAAAAGTTTTGATAAACAATTTGTCCGAGATTATTTAGAAACGTTAGATTGGGATAAAACTGCACCCGGTCCGCCATTACCCGACGATGTGGTAAATAAAACAAGTGAAAAGTATTTGGAAGCTTACCAAAGATTGGTTGGAAAACCACTCGCAATCTAATAAAAATTTTGTTGTGCGATTTCGATATCCGTTAGCATAAAACCCTACCGAAAAACTGAAAAACTAGAAACCAATTCGTAGGTTTTTCGTTCTTCCGTTGTTTCGTTCTATCCGTTAAGCGATACCCAGTAATTGTTTAGCTTTATCCACTGCGGAAGCGGCATCCGGCGCATACCCATCCGCTCCAATTTCATCCGCATACCGCTGGGTCACCGGCGCTCCGCCAATCATCGTTTTCACCTGACGACTCAATCCCGCCTGCGCTAACGCCGCTAACGTCGTCTTCATATTCACCATCGTCGTGGTCAATAACGCGGACATCGCTACAATCTGCGCCCGCTGCTCCCGCACCGCCGCAATGAACTTCTCCGGCACCACATCAATCCCTAAATCTATGACCCGAAACCCCGCTCCCTCTAACATCATCGCTACTAAATTCTTCCCAATATCATGTAAATCACCCTTCACCGTCCCAATCGCAACCGTCCCAATCGGCTCAACCCCAGCCTGCCCTAATAACGGCTTTAATACCTCCATCCCCGCTTTCATCGCACGCGCCGCAATCAATACCTCCGGCACATAAATCTCGTTGTTCTTAAACTTCGTACCCACTACACTCATCCCAGCTATCAACCCCTCATTCAATATCTTCCCTACCGAAATCCCCTCCGCTACCGCCGCCTCAACTAACCCCTTCACCTCTCTCGCCTTCCCCTGCAATAAATTATCCGCAATCGCCTGTAAATCTACCATAGTCGTTCTCCTTTAGGTATAATAATTATTTATTTTTGGTCGGATAGTAGAGTGGAATGAGAATTGAACGGTTTAATTCTCATTCATCCCCAGAACATCTCCGAGATAGAATAAATTTTTGTAAATAATATAACTTAAACTAATTCAATATATCTAGAACAATATTGCGAAATTTTGGTATAATCTTGCGCTGGATGGGACTAAATGACTTGTTTGCGGTATTTTGCAGGCGAAATACCTTCTTCTCGTTTAAAAATTCGACCGAAATAACTCTGGTCGCTGAATCCGACAGTTTGCGCAATTTCAGCTAAGCTTAACGCCGGATTTTGCATGAGTTGTTTTGCCTTTTCAATTCGAATGCGATTGAGGTATTCGCTGAATGTCGTCTGTAATTGTTCGGTTATTAAATGGCTGATATAATACGGATTCCGATGAACATGTTTCGCCACTTCTTCGAGCGTAACCCGTTCAGCATAATGTTCACGCAGGTATTCCAAAACGCGAGAAACAACTTTCATTTTTTCGATATTTCTCGTGGCATAAATCTGGGTTGAAAACCGGTCTAACAAGTTTATTAACCAGTAGCAGAGCTGGTCTAATTCTTCTATTTTAGCTAACTCGCTTAATTCCGAAAACTGCGCCCCGAAAATTTCATCGAGCTGCGCTCCTGCTTCAACCGCTACCCGAGCTAACATTCCGACTAATTCAATCACTCGCGCTTTAACCACCTGCGGACGCGCTACATCTTGTAAGAGAATAGTTCCAAGGATTGTATTCAATATTTCTTTCGCGCCGGAAACATCGCCTAACCGAACCTTTTGAATCAGCTCAGTTTCTATGGATTTCGGGAAACCGATCGGCATTTTCCCCTGCTTTTGAAATGCAATTTCTTCCGCTAACCGCATCTGTTGTTCGGTTATTTTCCGCTGCTGTTGTAAAGATTCATATCCGAGTTGAATCAATTGCGTTGCAATGAGATATAGGAGTTCTGCAGCCGCTTTAACCTTTCTACCAGACAGCACTTTAATGCTGGTTAAAGAATCGTTAACCGCTTCTAAAGAGAGACCGGCAGCGGTGGTTTTGCGGATAATCTGTTCATACGATAAATCATCCATTTCATCGATGAGCACCTGCCCGCAAAATAATGCGCCGAGTGGTTCTTCATTCACCACGAGCGGAACCACCCATTCCATTAATCCGAACTCGCAGATATAATAATAGGGTTCACCCCAGCGAATCGCTTCCAGAATCGCTTGTTTGAACTTTGTTCGGCAATGGGAAATGCCTGATTCCGTGGATTGGACGAGACTGCAAAACTGACACTGGTTGACTAACTTATCCCGCTCGGTAATGAATTGGCCATTCATATCTATTAAGCGAACGTTCAACGACGTCGCTTCCGTAAAATACACCAGCATCCGTTCAAGTACAGAAAGATTGATAAGGTTTGATAACATAGCCCGTTTGACTCATTGATAAGTAACTATTTATTATATACTGTCATTCTTGTTTAATTAAATTTCAATATTTAGAAGGTGACGTATCAAGCATCAATTCTTTCGACCTAGTTCTGTAATTCGACAGGATAAACTCCAGCCGCAAGGGGTATTAGGTTTCAGCCTGAAAATAAAAGCTAACCCTAAAGGATTGTTAACATTATGGGGTAGTCAGTTGGATTAACTAACAATGTATAATACAATGATATAATATTTTCATTGATTTATCCCGTAATGATTATGAATATTCATCGATATCTTGGCAAATCATTTCATTGCAAGTATTGTCATCAGCTCCATACGATACCGACGAAACGAATTACTGCTAAACCGAATGCGATTAATGGGATATCAGAATTTATTCATTCACTATTCCCAACGGCAAAGAACCTCGTAGTCCTTTGTGACACTATAACCTATGGAATAGCGGGAAAAGAATGTGAAACCAGATTAAAGCGGAGATATCAAGTCTCGACATTGATATTAGCACCACAACATTATTCTACCGTTTATGCTGATAGCCATTATTTCCCTCGAATTCGCCGTATAGCAACATCTGCCGACGGTATCGTTACTGTCGGAACCGGAAGCATAACCGATATGGGAAAATATATCGGTACCGAACTGAATATACCGGTGATTTCAGTACCAACCGCTCCGTCAATGAACGCATATACTTCCGGAGTTAGCGCTTTTATTGATAGAGGAATTAAACGAACCGTACCGGTTAGCCCAGCCCTCGGTGTTCTCATTGATACCGACCTGATTACTACTGCACCGCTCGATTTGATTCAAGCGGGATTTGCGGATACGTTAGCAAAAGCGTTTGCTAATGCGGATTGGCAAATCTCGTCAATTTTAACCGGAGAATCGTTTTGTTTACTGCCGTCAAAATTATTCACGGCAGTGGAAAAGCATTATAAAACGCAGGGGGATAAACTGCTGCAGCGGGATAAGAAAACCATTCTAGCATTAATGGACGCACTCAACCTTGGCGGATTCTCGATGGTAATCGCTGGAAAATCGGCACCAGCTTCCGGTGGAGAACATCTCATATCCCATTTTCTCGATATGGAAGCGCATAGAAGGAAACAGGATGTTTTTGCATACCATGGATTACAGGTTGGAATCGGTGTGATTCAATCTGCACGATTATATGAACAGCTTAAAAAAATCAAATCACCACAGCATAATACAATCGATTATGATAGAACCATCGCACAACTTTTTGGAAGCAATACCAATAGAATTAACCAAATATTCAAATATAAATTACCGTATCTAAAGCATATACAATCTCGTTGGGAACAATTATCGCCTATTTTTGCCAAACTCCCTTCATCAAAAGAGATTATCCATTATTTGAAGAAGGCGAAATGCCCGACTACTTTTGCGGAAATTGGAGTTGATAAACCACTAGCGATACGAACGATTGTATCTGCTCGGTATATTCGAGATAGAATCACGGTTTTCGATATCGCTGATGAACTCGGCATTCTCCAAGAAATAATCGTATAATATCTCAGCATACTGATGAATTTCAATCATGCAAACTAGAAAGGAATGTAGGTATGGAAAAAGAATTATTAACTCGCTATTCCGGTAATCCGATTCTAACGTATCAAGATTTACCGTATCATGTTAATGCGGTATATAATCCCGGTGCAGTGAAGTTTGGGAATAAATATGTTCTTATCCCGCGAGTTGAAGATGGTCGGCGGGATAATCGACTGCATGTAGCGTTCAGTGACGATGGATACCATTTTACCATTAATCCTGAACCGATAAGACTCGCTCCTAGTCCGGACGATGAACTCTGGGAAAAACATAAGTATGACGCCCGAGTAACGTTTCTGGAAGGGAGTTATTATATTGTGCATAGTGTTCAAATGCATGGTGAAATCGGGCGAATTGGATTGATTAAAACCAACGATTTCATCCATTTCGAACGGATGCCATTTTTAACTACCCCTTGGAATCGGAATTGTGCGTTATTCCCGGAAAAAATTAATGGTAGATATGCTCGACTTGACCGACCGATGAACGGAAATATGGCAATGACGTTTATCACCTACTCTCCAGACCTCATCCATTGGGGCGATGCGAAACCGGTACTACCCGAACCGCAGACTTGGTTCCGTGAAAAATGGGGAATCGGACCGCCACCGATTAAAACTAAAGAAGGGTGGCTGTTAATTTTTCATGGAGTATGGTTCGCTTGTAACTATGTATATCGGCTCGGCGTAATGTTGCTCGATTTAGATAAACCGGATAAGATTATTGGCCAATGTCCAGAATTTATCCTTACACCCCGGGAACCGTATGAACGGATAGGCGAAGTTCCGAACTGCGTGTTTTCAAACGGCGCGATACTGGAACCTGACGGTGAAATTAAAGTATACTACGGCGCAGCGGATACCTGCATCTGCGTTGCGACTGGGCAATTAGAAGAATTAATTGCTGCGTGCAAAACCGGAATTAAACCGAGTGGAAAAACTTTTGCATTGTAATCTTCGCCTCAACGTTAGTTATAGGTTAATACCTTGTAAAGCGAACGCCGATTACGATTTATCTTCGGCTAAAACTGGATAGAAAATAGTACTATGACAAATAAAGAATATCAGCAATGGAAAAAACGGATTGTTCAAACCGGGAACCGCATTGTTTATAACGGAAAACAACATCGGCAAGTAGCGTTTCCGATTGGCGGAATTGGTACCGGGAGTATCGCGCTTGGTGCTGGTGGTGAATTGAAAGAATGGCAGATATTCAATCGGGTGAATAAGCATGCATCATTTCCGCATAGTTTTTTTGCACTCTGGACGAAAGAAGATAAAAAAGAGCCGATGGCAAAACGATTACAAGCGAAACAATGGTGGTTTAACGGTATCGAACAGGTTGAATTTGTTGGCGAATATCCCATTGCAGAAGTGAAATATACCGATTCGGAATTGCCGGTTGAAATTAAACTTAACGCTTATTCTCCGTTTGTTCCGCAGAATGCAAAAGATTCAGGAATCCCGGTTGCTGTTTTTGAATTTACGGTTAAAAACAAAACGAAAAAGCATGTTCAGATTTCTCTTGTATCTACTCTCCAGAATGCAGTCGGATATACCGGATTTGGTCCGGTTATCGGCGTAACTTATCCTACCTTCGGTGGAAACAACAATACCGCTGTTCAGACCGACACATATACTGCGATCCACATGACGAATGAAGTGTTGGAACCAACATCGCAACTATATGGTTCTATGACGCTTGCGGTTCTAGAGAAAAACGTTCAATATCTCACGCACTGGGATACTCTTCGAACGTTCTGGCAAGCATTTTCTCAATCTGGAATATTACCTTCTGAACCTGATATGTCACCGAGCAAACTCGGTCGAACGTGGAACGGCGCAATCGCAGTTCAACGAAAACTGACACCGAACGAATCCTGCTCGATAACTTTTCTAATTTCCTGGCATTTTCCGAATCGTTATGTTGATTTCTGGGAAGAGAATACCCAATATCGTATCGGGAATATGTATAACCATTGGTTCAACGATTCGCTTGCGGTCACCGACTATGTCGTTCAAAATTTCGTCCGATTAAGAAATACGACGTTTACATTCCGGGATACGTTCTACAATAGTACTCTGCCCTATTATATCCTTGATTGCATCACGTCCCAGATTTCTACGCTCCGTAGTCAAACGCTGCTGTGGCTTGAAGATGGAACTGTTGCCGGGTTTGAAGGTTGCGGTGCAGATCGTGGTTGTTGTCCGATGAACTGTACCCATGTTTGGAATTATGTCCAAACCATGGCATATCTGTTCCCGGAACTCGAACGGAACATGCGGCATACGGATTTAACCGGTATCATGCAGCCGAACGGTATGATTCCGCATCGAACAAATATTCCGACTTATCTACCACATACGGAACGTGATGCTATTGATGGACAAGCTGGTGAAATCTTAAAAGTATATCGAGAATATCTAATGTCGCCAGACCGGCAATTTCTTGATGAACATTGGCAGCAACTCAAACAAGCGATGAACTATTTAACTGAAATCTGCGATGCTAAAAAACAGGGACTCCTTGAAGGGGAACAATGGAATACCTACGATTTATCGTTATATGGCGCAAATAGTTTCATCGGGTCGCTCTATTTAGCGGCGCTTCGGGCAATGGAAGAAATGGCAAAAATCCAGAATGAACCCGAACTAGCAGCGAAATATCAGTCGCTTTTTACCCAAGGAACAAAACTGTTGGATACCATGCTCTGGAATGGAGAGTATTATGTGCAGAACGTAGATTCGAAACAATATCCGAAGTTGCAGTATGGAAAAGGATGTTTATCTGACCAAGTTGTCGGTCAATGGTGGGCACATATGTTGAATTTAGGATATATTCTACCTGCAGAACATATTAAGAAAACCCTGCAATCTATTTTCAAATATAACTGGCGGAAAGATTTAACCGACTTCGAACATACGCAACGGGTCTTCGCAGAAGGACACGAAGCCGGCCTGATAAACTGTACTTGGCCGAAAGGCGGACGATCGAAAGAACCGATTCTCTATTGCGATGAAGTTTGGACTGGAGTTGAATACCAGGTTGCGGCACATATGATTTATGAAGGATTCATTAAACTAGGATTGCAGATTGTTAAAGCTGCACGCGAACGATATAACGGGATTAAACGCAATCCTTGGAACGAAATCGAATGCGGTGACCATTATGCACGAGCGATGAGTAGCTGGTCGTTATTGCTTGCTTTATCCGGATTTATCCATAACGGTTCGGAAAAAATGCTCGGATTTAATCCAAGAATCACTCCGGAAAATTTCAAATCATTCTATGCAACCGCAACCGCTTGGGGAACTTTCTCCCAGAAACGAACGAACCGAATACAATTGAATGAAATTACTGTTGCTAGCGGAAATCTCGTACTTCACGAATTGCGGTTAGGAATTCTTAACTCCGTAAAAAAGAATATCAAACGAGTTGAAATCGTTCAAAAAAATCAATCTATACATATCACTTGGACACAATCCGACAATTCGCTTTTAACAATAACAATTAAACCTGCTATTTCTATTGGAGAAGGTGATTCGATTAAAATTACTGTTTATTGGTAGTCAAATTTCTGGTATTTAAGTATAATATATGCGTCTGTTCAGCTTTATCTGGATTCCTGCTGCGATAAAGAACATATCATCGTAAGCTGAATCCCATAGAATAAGCCGAGGAATACTATTATGAATAAATTTAGCGTAATGATTATTGGAATTCTTGGGACTCTAATTTTCATCATTACCGGATGCAAAACTGTTCCGGTTAAACCGCCTACTGCAACCCCAACTTTAAAACCAGCTAAGACAGCGGAATTATCGCCGGTGGATAAATTCCTTAAGAAAACCAGTCCGGTACTCGATGATGCTGAAGGGTCATTGAATCCCTATGTTCTCAAAATTGTTGATGCTTATCCGGTAGATGGTTCTTATCCATATCGTTGGGAAAAGAATGAATATGATATTTATAACGGGGTTACGCAAGATTTGGTGTATCAAGAGCAAACGGTAGCAAAAGCGCATCCGAACGGGTCTCGATGTAGTAACTGCTGCGGATTAACCTTTGAAGTATTCTTCCGAGCGATGCAACTCCGGAATAAAGCTAAAGGAATTGATATCAACGATTTTAACGGGATGACGTATGACGATTTATATAATTTTATGCTGATATGGTTTGTTGTCGGTTCCGGGGATAGCCCGCAAAAAGCAATTGAATATTACGGATTAGGTCAACCGATTACGGATTGGAAGCAAGCGAAACCGGGCGATTTCGGCGATTTTAGTCGCAATAATGGAACCGGCCATTCGATTATTTTCATCCGGTGGCTCTATAATCCTGACGGGAAAATTATTGGACTAGACTATTTCTCTTCCCAGAAAAAAGGAGTCGGATTCCAGACTGAACTATTCAGTGATTCTGGCGGAAAAGTTATTCGGGAAAGTCTCCGGCTCGCTCGGGTCGGAAGAATTGAACAATATAAACCATTCGACCGAACATTAATTCCCGACCGCAAAAATCCTGCGTCGACACCTGATATGCCGAAATAATTCCTGCTATTTTGCCTTTATTTCCCTACCCCTGTAGGAATAACTCTATCTATAATAAGATAATCCAACCATTAATATAATATATTTCTTATCAAACTCCAGATACTGGAGTTTAATATTAGGAATACTGTATATTTCCAAATCCTTCTCTTGAATAGAATTGGTTTTGCATTGGCACCAAACTATGGACGAAAGTCCGAGTCTAGTATCGTGGGAACGGGTGGATACAAAATCTTGGGGTTTTAACCCCGAATGCGAATCTTTGATTCCGCGCATGGATGGACATACGAAACGAATATCTCCTATTGCAAAAATTGTGATTAACCTTTATACTTAAGGACATAACATAATCATTGAAGAGTCGGCGGTTTTAAGATAAATCTCGGTTAGTTCGATAGTTTCTATTAGATATGGCATATAAAGATTTAAGAGAGTTTATCCAAATATTAGAACAAAACGGGTTGTTGAAACGGATTAAGACCGAAGTCGATTGCGAATTGGAAATAACCGAAATCGCTGATCGGATGGTTAAACAGAACGGACCAGCGCTACTATTTGAAAACGTCAAAGGATACTCTATTCCCGTTCTGATTAACACCTTCGCTTCGTATGAGCGAATGAATCTAGCGCTAGAAGTAGATAATCTAAACCAAATCGCTGACCGGATTCGAAACCTGCTCAAACTGCAGATGCCAACCGGTATCTGGGAAAAAATCTTGATGTTACCCAAACTTGCTGAATTATCGAACTATATTCCGAAACAGGTTAAATCCGGTCCTTGCAAAGAAGTGATTATTAAAGATAATCCGCAATTATCTAAATTCCCAATTCTGAAATGCTGGCCGAATGACGGCGGTCGGTTTATCACGCTCCCGATGGTTTTCACGAAAGATCCGGAAACTGGGATTCGAAACGTTGGGATGTATCGCATGCAGGTGTATGACGACCGAACGACGGGGATGCATTGGCATATTCATAAACATGGTGCGCGGCATTATGAAAAATCTTCACAGAATCAGAAACGACTTGAAGTCGCGGTGGCTATCGGCGCAGACCCAGCAACGATGTATGCGTCTACCGCGCCGGTACCGGAAGGAATAGATGAAATGCTGTTCGCTGGTTTCTTGCGAAAAGAGCCGGTTGAACTCGTTCAATGCGAAACCGTAGACCTCGAAATTCCAGCTTATTCTGAAATCGTGTTAGAAGGGTATGTTGACCCAGAAGAACGCAGAATTGAAGGACCATTCGGCGACCATACCGGATTTTATTCCCCCGCGGATTTATATCCGGTATTCCATATCACCTGCATAACCCATCGGAACAACCCGATATATCCAGCAACAATTGTTGGTAAACCGCCGATGGAAGATTGCTACTTTGGAAAAGCGACTGAACGGATTTTTCTCCCTTTACTTCAGATTCTCCAGCCGGAGATAGTCGATATGAACCTGCCGATTGAAGGGGTATTCCATAACTGTGCGATTATCAGCATTCGAAAAAGTTATCCGGGGCAGGCGAGAAAAGTTATGCAGTTTATCTGGGGGCTTGGTCAGATGATGTTCACCAAACTGATTATCATCGTTGATGCTGAGGTTGATGTCCAGAACCTATCCGAGGTAGCTTGGAAAGTGTTCAATAATATTGATGCGAAACGAGACGTAACCATTGTTGAAGGACCGGTAGATGTTCTTGACCATGCGGCACCGCAACCGAATTATGGTTCGAAAATGGGAATTGATGCGACGCGCAAATTCCCGGAGGAAACCAACCGACCTTGGCCAGAGGAAATCACGATGAACGAAGATATCAAAAAATTAGTTGACATAAAGTGGAATGATTATGGTTTATAGCCATAGATACTATAAAGAATTAACGCTATGTTTTTGAAACGGAGTAAATATGTGCCAACTTTTAGGTCTATCTTCGAACAATAACGTTGATATCCAATTTTCTCTCCGTTAGTTTCGTCATCGAGGTGAACAGAATAAACATGGCTGGAGATTTGCGTTTTACCAAGATGAAGATTGGCATGTCATTAAGGAACCTCGCCCACTTTCGTATGAAGATATAAAAGGTGAACAATTCCAGTTTAAGAGCAAAATTATTATCGGACATGTACGGTTTGCTACTTGCGGCAATTACATCCATCAAAATACTCATCCATTTAAAATCAATAAATGGGTATTCGCACATAATGGAACGGTTCGTGCAATCATGAACAAACCAGAATTTAGGTTGGGAGATTATCAGCCGCAAGGGTACACGGATTCAGAATATGCGTTTTGCTATCTCTTAGAAAAATTAACCTATAAATCGGGCAATATTAGAGAGATTTTACAAGCTGAAGCTAGAAAAATCAAACAATATGGTCATTTCAACTTTCTGCTTTCTGATGGTAAAACCCTTTTTGTTTATGGCGACAATAGCTTGTATTTTGTTCAAAGGAAAGCTCCATTTCGCACGGTAACTTTAAGAGATGAACAATACTCAGTTGATTTGAATGACATCAAAAAACCAGATGAAAAAGCGGTTCTTATTGCCACCGAACCTTTGACGGAAAATGAAGACTGGAAACGAATTGATGGATGTAAAATGTTTAGAGATGGTGAGGAACGGGGTGAATAATAAATTGGGTACGGTGTAACGTATACCACACCATTAAAGGCGAGTTATGGTATCCTAAATTATTGTTTCGAAAACTGCTTGGATATCTTGAAATATTTTAGGATCAATTTGAGGTCGTCTCTGCAGTAATCCATCAGCGTGATCTTACCAATTGCTCAAGTCCAGAATACTTAGTAATATATTTATATAAGCTCAATTTTTCTTGATTAGGAGTATTATTGTATATGCATGGTGAACTCAATAATCTGATCGATGAAATTCTGAATTTTTTATGGCAGGATAGTCCAGTGTATGCAACTTATGTCGGAATTCATACGTATGATACTGAACTGGATATAATGCATCGCGACCAGCGGGATGCATCACGGCAGAAGAAAAAAGAGTATTTGACTCGGTTAACCCAATGTGCGCAGAGAAACGATTCTGAACTTGACCTAGATGATAAACTTGATATCACTGTTCTTGCAAACGCTCTTACTGTCGATATCGAAAAAGAAGAGAAAATTAAACGACATTTACGTGATGCGAGTATCTATCCGGAATTAGCGTTATTCGGGGTATATATAGTATTACTGCGGGAGTTTGCGCCGTTTGAAGAGCGGGCATCGCGGGCGGTAGCGCGATTGAAACAAGTTCCTCGGTTATTAGAAGAAGGGAAAAAGAATCTTGTAGATTCGGATAACATACCTGAAGTATGGACCCAGATTGCGAAAGAGGTTACGCAAGGCGGAATCGAGTTCTGTAAATCGTTTATCCCGACGGTCGCCGAACAACTCCCATCGCTGAAAGATGAAATGTTGACCGCTAATACCGCAGCACTAAATGCGTTCAATGAATATCAACATTTCTTGAACCACACGTTGACTGCACGATCGCACGGGAATTTCGCTATTGGCAAAACCTTGTTTACTTTCCTTTTACAGACCGAACATCTGCTGCCCTATACGACCGACCAACTCCTTGAATTCGGTATGAAAACTATCGAGGAAACACAAGGGAAAATATATCGCACCGCGAAACTCATCGACCCGTTAAATACCTGGAAAACGGTTATCGCAGAATTGAAAAATGAACATCCGAAACCGGAAGAACTCCTTGCCGTATATACCCAAGCGATGGAATCGACCCGAACGTTCGTTCTCGAAAAGAATTTGCTTGATATTCCGGAGCATGAATCGTTGCAGGTTATTGAAACGCCAGTATTCGAACGGGCGACAACCCCGTATGCTGCGTATATCGCTCCAGCGCCATTTGAAGAAAAGCAAATCGGGTATTTCTGGGTTACCCCAGTCGACATGAACAAGTCGAAAGAAGAACAAATCGAGCAGTTAAAAGGACATTGCCGATATTCGATTCCGATAACTGCACTCCACGAAGGATATCCCGGTCATCATTTGCAGTTCTTATATAATAACCAGGTGCAATCGAACGTTAGAAAACAATTCGGTACCCCGTTATTTTGGGAAGGTTGGGCGCTCTATTGTGAAGAATTGATGTATGAACAGGGATTTTATCTCGAACCAGCAATACGGTTATTTCAGTTGAAAGATTTATTATGGCGCGCATGTCGAGTAGTAATTGATATCCAACTCCATACCGGACAGATGAAGTTTAGTGAAGCGGTAGATATGTTGGTTAACATTGCTGGCTTAGAGAAAGTTAACGCGATCCGGGAAGTGCAACGGTATACCCAAACCCCAACGCAACCGATGAGTTATCTTATCGGAAAACGTGAAATTATGAAACTACGCGAAGACTATCAACACAAACTAGGCTCGCAATTCCATCTAAAAGAATTTCATACGAAATTGTTAAGTTACGGTTCAATTCCCTTGAAACTGATTCGGGAAAGGATGCTGATATAACGACGCAACTAAAATGCAAATGTCAGAAGGTATGTCTCGCAAGGAACATCATGGTTAACCGTAACATTGCAGAATAAATTGGTAACGTTAATCAGGCAGAAATTATTGGAATCGGAAATTTGGGATTTAGATTTTAGTGTCTAGGTAAGTTTTCTTTCGATACCGTAGGTTTTCATCTTTTTATAGAGATGGCTCCGTTCAATCTGCAGTTCGAGTGCCGCTTTACTAACATTCCATTCATTCCGTTCTAACGCAGAAATAATCATCGCTCTTTCGAATTGTTCACTTGCTTCTTTCAACGGGAGCCGTTCATTTATTCCGAGATTAAGCGAACTGCTCGGTATATCCGACTCAACCGGTCGAAATGAGGTTGGTAATAGTGGCGCAATATCTTTCTCAGTAATTTCATCACGGTCAGCAGGAATCAAAATGGCTGCCCGTTCCACGATATTTTTCAGTTCTCGAACGTTTCCAGGATAATCATATTGCATTAATAGCCGTATCGCGACCGGAGTAAATATTCGAGCATTACTTCTCGCTTCTTCGCAGTATCGGTTTAAAAAATGTTCCGCTAATAGTTGGATATCTTCTTTCCGTTCACGTAACGGCGGAACGTGAAATGGAATAACATTCAGTCGATAGTATAAATCTTCCCGGAAATTCCCACGTTGGATTTCTTGCTCTAGATTTTTATTCGTTGCCGCTAGCACTCGAACATCGACTTTAATCGGTTTACTTCCGCCGACTCGGTCAATCAATCCATCGGTTAAAACCCGCAAAATTTTCGCTTGCGTCGGCAAACTCATATCCCCGATTTCATCGAGAAAAATGGTTCCACCATCAGCGAGTTCGAATTTCCCACGACGTCGTTCCGTTGCGCCAGTAAACGCTCCTTTTTCATGACCGAACAGTTCACTTTCAATCAACTCTGCTGGAATCGCTGCGCAGTTGACCTTAATAAACGGCTGATTTTTCCGAGGACTTTTATAATGGATGGCTCGCGCAACCAATTCTTTCCCAGTTCCATTCTCTCCGCAAATCAGTACCCGCGCATTCGTAGGCGCAACGACTTCTATCTTTTTGTAGAGTTCCCGCATAACTTTACTGGTTCCGATCAGTTGATATTCAGCTTCTTCTTTTTGTTTCCGTTCGATATTCTCGCGTTCAAGTTGATTCAGTTTTAATGCTTTTTCAACGGAAAATTGAATCCTTTCCAGCGATAATGGCTTTTCAATAAAATCAACTGCACCAAAATTCCCCGCCTGCACCGCAATCCCCATAGTGCCATGGCCTGACATCATGATCGTGATTATCTCCGGTTCGAGTTCCCGAATTCGTTTCAGTAATTCCAATCCTTCATTATTATCCATCTTCTTCAAGCAAAGGTCAATAATAGCTAAATCGAATCCATTTTCACGAATTAATTCTAGCGCTTCTTCAGCAGAAGTAGCCGTTTTTACGGCATAACCCAAGTTGGTTAACGCGCGCGATAATGTAGTTAGAATATTTTTCTCATCATCGACAACGAGAATATTCGCTTGGCGCATAGGAGAGCAGAATGATCTGTAGATGTACCCCAATGAGTTCGGTTAGTAGCCGTTCATCTCAAGGGTAATCCACGGATACTATTTAAGTTTCCGGATTATCGTCCGTTAATATTCCGGACGAAATTTACTCCGCAGCCAACCGGTTTGGGGATCATACGCCCAGCCACTACCATATGGTTCCGGTGGAATTTTTCGGAGATATCCTTCCTGGACTAACGTTTCAATATTTGGTGGGAACCGACCATGTTTTTTCTTATACGCGAGTAACGCTTCTCGCATGGGTTTAAGCGCTTTTTTCAGATATATGAGTTTAATGTTTCGGTCAGCGATTTCTTTGGTCATGTCATCTTTTGCAGTTCGATATATTTCTCGCCACCGCTCAATAGCAATCTGTTCTCGGCCCGTTTCAGAGTAGATAAACGGAATAATTCGATGGACGAAATCTGGACAATTCGGACGCGACGTTGCGATCGAATAGGCAAGCAATGCCTGGTCATAATCTTTAACCGTATACAACAGGAAAAATCCGAGGTCGTATGGGATTTCCCAACTGGTCGGATTACGTTCGATTCCTTTCCAGAGCAGCGTCGTGGTTTCGGTATATCTCCGTGCTTCTTCACCGAGTGCCATCGTAGCAAACCGATATACATCAATAAAGGTTGGTTCTAACGTGGTTGTCACTTCAAAAATCCGGTCAAGCATCGCATAGTTTTTATCGCCCATAAAATGCCCGCCAAAATATTGAATAGCGCGTAGCCAGAGAATATCGGCAATAACATTATCGAACCCGAGAACAACAACTTTAAGATATTTTCCTGAAGGAAGATACAATAATTCCTGGAACGGATTCTGCCCTCGGTTCTTCCGCACATGCAGATGCAGTGCATGCACTCCGATAGCGATAATGAGCAAACAGATTAGTGCGGTGATAATAAACGGATTTCTACCTAACTTCATGGACTAACCTAAGGACGAAAGAACAAAAGAACCGAAGTATTCACTTCGCCGTTGTTCTTTCGTTTTTAAGTTCAATTATTTTTCGGTATATGTTATTTAAAGTTTCGCCGTTCGAACGCTAACACGGCAATAATTAACACGCAGCAAGTATAGAAAATCGCATAAACCGCTGATTGGGTTAAACTCCAGGTTATCGGCACATTACTCACCACATGGTTCCGAATATTTAACACTTCTAAATCCGGAAGGAGATATGCGAATATTTTTGCAAAATAGGCGATAGCTAATGCGATGCCGGTTCCTTTCTTAATCAAGTTATCTGCCAGCATTAATAAATCCTGGGTTAAATGTCCGACAATGAATAGAATGAAGGTAAATACCGCCGAGAGAATCGGCGTAGAAAACGATGAAAACATAACCGCTAATGCCGTGATAACAGTCAGCTCGAGAAACGTGAATGCGATAGCTTTAGTTAACGGCAATAATTCCGGTAGATTATTCAATGCGGTTGTAAAGGTTGACGCGGCTTCTTTAACCATCAACCACATCTGGTGTGGGGTAACGCGACCAAGCCAGAAGATGACTTGGTCAATAATCGTGGTCACCGGTTGACGGAATATCACCAGCAGAAAAAAGACGATTGACATGAGAATAACATTCACTGCTAACGTCAGGAGAAGTCCGAAAAATTTCCCGAGTACAAATTCATACCGATGGATGGGTTTCGACACGATAACATAAATCGTTCGTTTATCCAGCTCGTTATATATCAGTCCGATACCCACCATAATTGAAATCAACACACCAAAAAACAGAATCGCGGATAGCCCGACATCTTTAATAATCTTCTGTTCCTGACCAATAGAGAGGATCGCCAGGATAACCGAAAATAAAATTAACACCATCGCAAAAACTAATAGGATGTACAAGATTTTATTCCGGATTGCTTCCCGGAACGTATTCACTGCAATTGCACTGATTCGTTTGAGCATAGTTCACCTTCCACGAAATCACGAAAATCGAAATACCCTATTACCAACTTTATTCCATAATGGTCAATTTTCGCGTTTTCATGGTTTTTGATTTTATTTTGGCATTTAAAGTTTTTTCTTTAACATTTATTTTTGTATGTTGGATATGCCGGTTATTCTTGGCTTTCTTTTACTTCACGCATAAATACTTCTTCGAGCGATTCTTTCTGCGGAATTAGTGAAACCAGTTTCGCTTGTTCTTGTTTAATTAATTCGAGTAGTGCTGGAACTGATTTTTCATCTGCTAAATTCGCTACCAATTCATTCCCTAAATCTTTCATTCGGTTCGCAAATTTCTGTACCTGCTGTTTTCCCTCCGCTGAAAGACCAGCAATAACTATTTCAATTGATTTAACCTGCGGATTCAGCAACTCTGAGAGTTTTCCAACCTTCGTCAAATTCCCTTTCATAAGCATCCCTACCCGGTCGCAAATCATTTCTGCATCTGATAAGATATGGGTACTAAAGAAAACAGTTTTCCCTTCATCCCGCAGTTGAAGTATTAAATCGCGGATTTCTTTTCTGCCGATCGGGTCGAGACCGGTTAACGGTTCATCAAGAATGACTAGTTTCGGATCATTTAACAGTGCTTGTGCCAGTCCTATCCGCTGGAGCATCCCTTTGGAATATTTGCGTAATGGCATCGACCGAGCTTCTTCTAACCCGACTTTTTTGAGTAATTCATCTACTTTCCGCACACGGTCAGATTTATTAATTCCATACAACTGACCCATAAAATGCAGGATTTCTTCCCCTTTAAGATAATCATAAAAATAGGGGTTCTCCGGCAAAAACCCGATTTCTCGTTTCACATCAACTCTCGTTGCTGGCTGCTCAAATAACCAGGTTTGCCCTTCAGTCGGAAACAAAAGACCAAGGATAAGCTTAATCGTAGTGGTTTTCCCTGCACCATTCGGACCAAGGAAACCAAAAATTTCACCGGATTGAACTTCTAAATTCAACCGATTTAATGCCACTGTCTTTTTCGGTTTAATCGCAAGCGCAAACTTTTTCACCAGATATACTTTCGATAAATTTTCCGTTCTAATCATCAACATACATTTCACCTCAAAAATGAACCTCCGAATTTGACGGAGGTTCGATTGGTTTCATTCATAAGCTTAACTGTATATATACATAATTTTACCATAACATTTCATAAAATTAAACTGTTTTTTATTTATTCTACACAATTTTTAGCCTACCCTCAATTTAACCCAAATTTTGCCATAGGCGATATTCGATTCTTATGTCCAACCTTGCGGAATCAAGCGATTTAGGGTTAAAACCCTATTTTGTATGAGTTGTCTTTTATGACACTGATGTTTCAGGGAAACAGTGGAGTAGATACGGAATTGTTCGGTTCAATTCGGGTATGTATCCTTAATTATTGAGTGTATGATTAGCGTAGAAAAATAACTAAATGAACTGTATGGTCTCAATTATGGCTAATTGGTCTTTGTTCGTGGTTGAATGATGAACTAGACACGAGCGATATAGGAATCAAACCGTTTTTTTACCCATTCAGACAATTTAGCTGAAAATAAAAGTGGGAAAATTATTAGACGAAAACCAACATTTTTCGGTATAATCAGAATTGATTAACTATTATGGACGAAATTATTTTTATCAATATTGTTCTCGGAATACTCGCCACGGTAACCATTGGTTGGGTGTGGTTCGTTTGCTGGGTTAACGCTGACCAACTCGAACGAAAACAGAAACCGCATTTTTGGAATACCATCACGCTCTTCACCGGTCCGGTCGGTTATGTGATGTATCTTCTCTCGAAAGTAGAATCGAAAAATCGGTGTCCGACCTGTGGATACAAACTTCCGCGAACTAAAACAAAACTCGCTGTCTGTCCGAAATGTCATCATCCATTATCTGCAGCGGTAGTGAGCAATATCTTCGTTGACTCCTTACGAAAATTTGATGAACGTAGTCTCCGGATTATCGGAAAAGAAATGATGACTCAAGCGGATATCCCCGGCATTGAAGATCAATGGTCGTCAATTCGTGCAGCGAAAATGCTCATCGCGAATGCGATTCTCGACCGAGCAACCGATATCCATCTCGAACCGGAAGCAGAATCGTTGCGGGTACGCTACCGGATAGATGGTGTACTACACGAAATTGTCGGTCCGCCTAAAGAATTGCAATCTGGGATAATTCCGTGTATAAAAGTTATGGCAGATTTGGATATTGCTGAACGGCGGAAACCACTCGATGGTCGGTTCCAAGTCGAATTCAATGATACGAGAATTGATATCCGCGTCAGCACGTCTCCTACTATTTATGGTGAAAAACTAGCGTTACGCCTGTTAGACCGAAAAGGATATTTACTAGCACTGGATTCGTTAGGAATTCAACCGGAAGTATTAACCAAATTCCGACGTCTTATCGAACGACCGCAAGGAATGATTCTAGTTACTGGACCAACCGGTTGTGGAAAAACTTCGACGCTATATTCTGCATTATCCGCACTCGATGTGAAATCGAAAAACATTATTACCATCGAAGAACCGGTCGAATATCAACTCGATGGTATCAACCAAATTCCAATTAATCCGAAAGCGGATATCACTTTTGCGAGTGGAATCCGTTCTATTCTCCGCCAGGATCCGGATGTGATTATGGTCGGTGAAATTCGCGACGCGGAAACCGCACAAATTGCAATTCAAGCAGCGTTAACCGGTCATTTGATTTTTTCAACGTTACATACCAACGATGCGGTCGGCACAATTATCCGATTGATGGATATCGGGGTCGAACCGTATCTTATTTCAGGGTCGTTGCTCGCCGTGATGGCGCAACGTCTGGTGCGGTGTATCTGTCAACATTGTAAAGAACCGCATACCCCGAAAAAAGAACTACTGGAAGAATTCAATCTCCCACTCAATACACCATTATTCTCTGGAAAAGGATGCGAACTCTGCAAATATACCGGATATAGTGGACGAACCGGGATATTTGAATTGCTGATTATTGATGATATGATCCGAGAAATGATTGACCGAAAAGAATCCGCAGTGATTATTCGTTCGACGGCAATAAAAAATGGGATGCAAACTTTGGCTGAAGATGGAATCATTAAAGCAAAGCGTGGCACAACCACGTTAGAAGAAGTCGCTCAAGCGATATCCACATAACATGCACGCATAACCCTGATAGGGGAACGAACGGAATCTTTAACGGTAAACGGTTATTCGAATGCCGTTGAGGACGTTCAATGCGTTACAAAAGATACAATTTCACTATTTATTATGGAATTGGTCATTCGGTTTATTTATATCCTCGATATTATTATTTTAATTTTTATTCTCGGGCATCGCGGGCACTTAAATGGCGCGTTACTCGAATCATTCAATTTCATGGCATCGATTATTTCAGCGTTCGCGGCTTTAACTAATTACGAATGGCTTGCGGATATTTTCAGAGAATACTGGACGGCAACCACCTCATTACCTGAAGGTATTGCGTTCGGTCTGATTTTTATTATCGTGCGCGGGTTATTTAGTACCACTACACTCTATCTTCAGGGGAAAATTCGTCGGGTTGAATTATATACGATGCCGAGCAAAATTATTGGCACTATTTTCGGCACAATGAAAGGAATCATTATTGCGAGTGTAGTTTTGGTTTTTCTCCATTATTCGTTACCGGCAGAACATCTATTGGCAAAACCACTCGATACTGATTTCATCGTGCAAAAAACAATGAAACTCTGTCCGAAAGTGTATAACATCTTTGTAAATCTAGCTGGCGCTGATAAGCTCGGATTTCGTGACCTCTAAATGAATAAATGAATGGGAATATCAGCAATAACGTTCCTTTTACATTTTACTCATGTTGCAGATACTTAAGATAACTAATTTCGCATTAATTGATAACCTTGAATTATCATTCGCACCAGGATTAAACGTTTTAACCGGGGAAACGGGAACCGGTAAATCTATTCTAATCGATGCGCTTGCTCAAGTTCTTGGTGAACGAACGGATTTAAGTAATATCCGCACTGATGCGGAAACTTCGGTAGTCGAAGCGGTATTTGATATCGGTGCGAATCAGCACCTGCAGCAATTACTCGCTACCGCAGGGCTAGCAGCAGATGGTGAATCTGAACTTTTAGTGCGTCGGGAAGTAGCGCGAACCGGTCGAACTCGGGCATGGGTGAACAACAACATTGTGACGATAAATCTCCTGCAAAAAATCGGGGCTGAGTTAGTTGATATCCATGGTCAGCATCAACATCAATCACTATTGCACCCGAGTAAACAGTTGGATTTGCTTGATAATTTTGCAGGTTTACTATCTCTACGGAACGAGTTCGAAAACACGTTAGTGCGGTATCGTTCTTTAGAACAAGAACTGCTGGCGCTGATGCAAACGCAGGCAGATATGATTCGGCAGCAGGAAACTTTACAATATCAAATTGCTGAGGTACAAAATGCGGAATTACAGGAAAACGAAGAACCAGAGTTATCTGCAGAACGACAGTTACTTAGTCAAGCGGAAAAGCGGCAACTACTAGCTGCAAAAGCAGTAGATGAACTCTACGGTAGTGAATACCAAAGTTTCGGCGGGTTATTGTCCGGAATCAATCGGGTGCGATTAGCTATCGAAGAGCTTGCCCAGCTTGATCCAACGCAACAGTCTCTCATTGCAGACATAGAACAGATTAAATCTGGTTTAGATGAACTATATCGTGCTCTTCGAACATATCGCGATAATATTGTGATAGACCCGAATCGACTCGAATGGGTTGAAGAACGATTGGCGTTAATTCAAAAATTGAAACGAAAATATGCCTGCGAGTCTATCTCAGCACTCATGGTATTGAAAAAAAATTGGGAAGAAAATTTATATAATTTAACCCATCAAGAAGAACGAATAGCTGCGTTACGAAAGCAATTAGATATAACTAAAAAAACCTTATCAGATCTCGCATGGCAGTTATCCGCCAAACGAAACCAAGCTGGGAAAAAACTTGCGCAGTTGATAGCCTCTGAATTAAATGAACTAGGAATGACCAAAACCCGGTTTCAGGTTGATGTCAACCAAAAAACCAATCCGAACGGTATTTTAGAATATCAGGGCGAAAAAATTGCGGTTATGGCTACTGGAATTGACCAAATTGAATTTTTATTTTCCGCTAATCCGGGCGAAGAATTAAAACCGCTAGCTAAAATCGTATCTGGTGGTGAATTATCTCGGGTAATGTTAGCGATAAAAACTATCCTAGCGAAAATAGATGATATCCCGACATTGGTCTTCGATGAAATTGATGTCGGAATTGGTGGTGCTATGGCACAAGTTGTTGGGAAAAAACTCCGACAGCTGAGCGAGAGCCGTCAAGTAATTGTGATAACTCATCTCCCCCAGATTGCTGCCGCGGCACATAACCATTATCGGGTGACAAAAACACAACTCAAAACCAAAACGTTTACGACTATCCATCATCTTGATAGTCAAGCGCGAACCAACGAACTCGCTCGAATGCTTAGCGGAGAATCAATTACTCCGACCGCAATACACCATGCGGAGTCTTTATTAGAAGAATATCGTTCATCGAAATCAAATAAGAAGAAAAAAAATACGCTCTGAATTTAAGGCACTTATGGTTTTTATACCTTTATCATTTTACATTTTACATGTACCATATACCATCGTTCATCGTTTCTCCCGAACTGCTTGTGGTATCTTAATAACTTTTTTATTTGCACAGCTTGGGTTTAGCGTAATTCTGCCACAGTATGGTGGTACGTTGCGGATACCTATCCCTGTACTACCAACAACCTACGATCCTGCCATAGCTATTACCCCAGCAGAACGAACGGTTATTCTCAATCTATACGACCGATTAGTTGAGTTCGACAGCGAAAATAAACCGATACCATCATTAGCTGAATCTTGGTCAACTTCTCCTGACGGATTAACCTGGACATTTCACCTACGCACTACAGCAAAATTCCATACCGGTAGAATGGTTACCGCAGATGATGTTAAATACTCTATCGAACGATTGGTTTCACCATCATTGCGCTCGCCTAAAAGTTGGCTTTTTTCTTCGCTTAGCGGGTATCGGGAATATAATACAGGGCAAAATAATCAGATTACCGGAATTGAATCTGTTAACCAAACAACGGTTCGATTTCGACTCCTGCGACCGTATCCAAAATTGTTGTATGCATTAGCCCATCCGGCGGCGAGTATTGTTTGTCCTGAAAAGATAGCAGATATTGATATTCAACCGATAGGGAGCGGTCCTTTTATCTTTTTAGAACAGACTCTACATGCAGTGCGATTGCTTGCCAATCCAGTATACTGGGAAGGAAGACCTTATCTCGATGGAATTAACTTTATCCTAAGTGAAATGCCGACTGCTGATTTGCTCGAGTTTGAGTTAGGTAATCTTGATTTTGTGTATGTTCCTGAAGAAGAATTCCATAGGGTGACTGAAAATCCAGCGTTAAAACCGTATTTAGTCCAAACTAATATTCCGAACCTAGCTTATCTGGGTTTCAATTTAACTAAATTCCCGATGTCCGATATTAAGTTTCGGCAAGCGGTAGCATTTACGTTGAATCGACAAGGTATTCTTGAATTTGTTTTAAACAATCACGGAATATTATCTTCTTCAGCTATTCATAGGTTAACCAGTGAAGAACAAGCATATTTTTACTCATTGACTACCGCTCAAGAACTGTTTCGCCAATTCGCAAAGCGTAAATTATCGTTGCTAGTTAATCGTTCAGATTGGGAAGCAAAATATATCGCACAACGGATCCAAGTAGGGTTCATCGAAGCAGGGTATCCGATTCAAATTGAAGAACTCCCGACAGTAGATTTTATCCAACGGATTAAAACCGGTAATTTCGATATGTTCTATTCGCAATATTTCGCTGAGAGTTGGGATCCAGAAATAATATTACGCTCGTTATACCTGCAGAAGAATTGCGGGGTGGAAGGAAACCAAACCTATTTTTACCATCCGCAACTCGAACCGATACTCGATTCTACACGAATGTCACAAACTGAATCAGAACGGGATAAATTTTTACAACAAGCACTTAACCTAGTTCAACAAGAACTGCCGGTCATTCCGCTATTTGAGACAAGACCATATTATATCCGACAACCGTATCTGCAACAGGTGACTCAGCGCGGTATTCAATCGCAATCATTGAAAAACATCTGGATCAATCATTTGATGCGATAACATTGGTTAATTGAAACCTCATAATTGAGATCACGGAAATTTACCATGATATTTACGAACGATCTACCACGAAAAGCAACAGGTTATTGGCAATTATTATTAGCCATCGGGGTTTGGAGTGCATTGTTTTGGGCAATGGTGTACTGTTCGCGACTTATTCCTAACCCAGAAGAAACAGTTTTATTCTTTTGGGCTGAAGATTATCTAACGTTTCTTTCAGCAATGATTCTAATTGCTTCGACGCTGTATTTAATAGATGTATATGTTCGATATTCTCTATCTATTGCAAGTTTATTCGGATTGACCTTGGTCTGTACTGTTATCAATCATTATGTTAATCAAATTGAACCAGCTACGGTAACCACGAGTTTTATTGTCAATCTAGCGATTCTTGGAATCGCGTGTAATCTTGGAAAATTGATTGGATTATTTGTTGCTGAACGAAGTTATATTGTCCCATTAGCATTAGTTGCTGCCGTTGCAGATGTATGGAGTGTATTTGCTGGACCTACCGCAAGAATTATCGAAACACCACTGTATTACCATCGATTTATCATCCACTATCCTACGTTCGGCAGTGAATTTCTCACCCCTATGCTTGGCTTAGGCGATTTCGCGTTTCTATCACTATTTTTAACGTTAATTCCGCGATTTAATTTACGGGTTCGCGCAACCGGTTGGGGATTGATACTTTCGTTTGTTATAGCGATTCTACTCTCAATTTTAAGTGGTAAAGGTATCCCGGTTATACCGTTTATGGCAGCAGCATTTCTGTGGGTAAATTGGAAGTTATTGGAATTTAAACCGAACGATATTCGGACAACATTTATTTTTATCGGATTATTCCTTTTGATTGTGATTGGATTCACCTATATCACCAAACCGCGCATTAAAAATATTCTACCACCAACTCCACCAAATGTTACCCAACGGTTGCCGGTATTGCCGAATTCAATTGATACGTCTTTACAATCCAATAAATAAAAAATGGATACCCGAAATATTAAGTTAACCATTGAATACGATGGGACGAACTATTGCGGTTGGCAGATTCAACCGCAGCAAATGAGCATCCAAAAAGTACTGGAAAAAACCTTGCAGCAAATACTTAACCATCCGGTAAAACTTATCGTCGCTGGACGAACCGACGCTGGAGTCCATGCGCTGAACCAAATCGCTAATTTCAAAACCCATAGTCGTATTCCGACGCAAAATCTTATTCGCGCGATGAATACGCTGTTACCGAACGATATCGCTGTTAAAGATGCGGTAGAAGTCCCGCATTCATTCAATGCTAGACGTGATGCTAAATGGCGCATATATCAATATCGAATATTAAACCGGCAGATCCCGGATGTATTCAACCATAATTTTGTATACCATTATCCGTATAAAATCAATATCCACCGGATGCGACAAGCAGCAAAATATTTTATTGGAACGCATGATTTCACTGCGTTTAATGCTAGTCCAAGCATAATGAAACATTCTTTTCGTACAATAAAAAAACTAACCATTAAACGCGAGCATGATTGGATTTACATTACCATTCAAGGAAACGCATTTGTACATAATATGGTACGGATTATGGTTGGAACACTTTTGCAGGTTGGTCGTGGAAAACTCGAACCAGAAGATGTACGAGCAATTATACAAAGTAAACAGCGAAAACGAGCTGGAATGACGGTTCCGGCGCAAGGATTGTTTTTAATGAAAGTTATATATTAATTTATGCTCAAGGTCTAATCGCAAAATCGCAAAGTGGTAACTAATGTCAAGATTCAAATACTATCGTTAATAAAGCATTTTGCCATTGATTTACCATTTGGATTTTGACATTCAGCAATGTTTATTGATAGGAGGTTCTCTATGGTTACGATAGCGGTATTCGCTTCCGGATATGGCAGTAATCTTCAAGCGATTATTGACGCAATTGAATCGAAACAACTCGATGCCCGAATTGCGATTGTGTTTAGCGATAAAAAAGAAGCATTTGCTTTAGAACGGGCAAAAAAACATTCGATTCCAACGCTGTATCTTTCTGCAAAAGAGTTTCCGTCTCGGGAAGAACATGAAAAGAAAATCATTGAACATCTTGACCCGCTCGGTGTTGAATTGATTGTTTTAGCAGGGTATATGCGGATTCTATCTCCATACATCATTGGTCGATATCCGTTACGAATTATCAATATTCATCCGGCACTTCTTCCCTCATTTCCAGGAACTCACGGAATCAAAGATGCTTTTGATTACGGAGTTAAATATACCGGGGTTACGGTACATTTTGTTGATGAAGGCGTCGATACCGGACCAATTATTGCTCAAGAAGTGGTGCGAATCGACGATAACGATACTCTCGAAACGCTGGAATTAAAAATCCACGCTATTGAACATCGGTTATACCCGCAAGTCATCCAATGGTATAGCGAGAACCGTATCCGAGTCGATGGAAGAAAGGTGCGGATAGTTTCACCCTAAAAGAATGCCACAGAAACCCAAATTTTATCTCTACTTGTTTCTGTGGCTTAAAACATCGAACGAGTCTCATTGGTTTCGCATGCGGGTTAAAATCTCACTGAGCCGGCGAAAAATACACCGTCTAATTTCACTCGTGCAAAATCATCATTCTCATCGTCCTCACCTTTAACATCAAGCACGCGATACCCACCAAGAATACTAACATTTGGGAGAGGTGAAACTTTAATTCCGCCTTCTGCATCTAAACAATAGCCGTAATCATTTTTCGGAATCCCGGAAACCTCCCCGAACAATCTGAACATTGGAATCGGCGCTAATTCTGCGGTCATACCAATTGTCGGTAGACCAACCACCACCTCTTCCCTTTCTGAGATTGCTGGAACAGTATACGGCGCATCGAGCGCAGCATCGATCCAAAATCCTTTCACTTCAAACATCAATCCGAGCTTAAAAACTTCTTCTGGCGGCATGAAATTCCATATCCAGCCGAATCGCGCATATTGTAGTTCTACATCAGATAGTACTCGAGTTCCAGCAGGATACGTTTCGCCATTAAAATTGATGTTTCTCGTGATAACCTTATCGCCATCATAATCAAATTGGGTTAAGGCAATCCGAATTTTCTGTCGTGGACCCGGTGACCACGTTATTCTAGCTTCCGGAAAATCCTGGTCTTCAAAACCAAGGTCTGAAACCAAATCTATTTCTGTTCCAACGAGCCCAGATTCAGTAACCTGCGCTTTTCCGCTTAGTTCTGGCATCCAATATCTGCCTTCGAACTCAATACGCTGGGCAAAAACAAAACTCGCAAATACTATCGATAAGATGATAGGTAACCCGACTTTTCTCAACATAGTTGATTATCCCCCCTTTCTTATAACAAACATACACCTATAAAATCGGATTTATTACCTAGTGATATTATACCACTTAATGCTGAGTATATTGAAACAACCGTTAGCAGAAAATTTTGTTGATACACCATTTTCATTTAACGTTAGTCAATATACCGCAAATTTCCTTGACAAGCAAACCCATTGTCAGGTATCTTATTTATAATTATACTAATATGCGAGCTGAACCAAAAATGAACAACATTGTGGTTCGGCTTTTTTAATGTAACCAGCTAACTATTGCCATTAAAATCTTTTCGAAAGGAGCATAACATTCTATGGCTAAGAAGAAAAAGAAATATGTTTATTTTTTCGGTGCGGGTAAAGCGGAAGGAACCGGCGCTATGAAAGAACTGCTCGGTGGTAAAGGAGCAAACTTAGCAGAAATGGTCAATCTAAAAATTCCTGTTCCAGCCGGTTTTACAATCACTACTGAAGTATGCACCTATTATTACAAGCACGGTCGGAAATATCCACCGGAATTAAAAAAAGATGTTGAATCCGCAATGAAACGGGTTGAACAGATTATGGGAGCGAAATTTGGTGACCCGGAAAATCCGTTGTTAGTTTCCGTTCGGTCGGGAGCACGAAGTTCAATGCCAGGAATGATGGAAACTGTACTTAACATCGGATTAAATGATATAACTCGGGAAGGATTAATCAAAAAAACCAATAATCCACGGTTCGTTTATGATGCGCAACGGCGGTTGATTCAGATGTATTCCGATGTTGTTATGGAAAAAGCAGCTGGGATTGAACCTGCGGAAGGGAAAGGAGTTCGGCAACAATTAGAAGCGGAACTCCATAAAATGAAAGAGAAACGCGGGGTTAAAAATGATACCGAATTGACCGCAGATGATTTAAAAGAATTGGTTGATATCTATAAAAAGAAAGTGAAAGAAGTGCTTGGGAAACCTTTTCCGGAGGATCCGATGGAACAACTCTGGGGTGGAATCGGTGCAGTATTCGCGAGTTGGATGGGGAAACGAGCGGTAGCATATCGAAAAATCGAGAAAATTCCTGAAGAATGGGGTACCGCAGTTAACGTTCAAGCGATGGTATTCGGCAATATGGGAGATACCTCAGCGACTGGCGTAGCATTTACCCGAAACCCAGCGACTGGCGATAACGTATTTTATGGCGAATGGTTACCAAATGCACAGGGAGAAGATGTTGTCGCAGGTATCCGCACACCTAATCCGATTAATGAAGCTGGTAAAACCGAACAATCGCGGCATTTACCTTCATTAGAAGTTGCGATGCCGAAATTATATAAAGAACTTGATCAAATTCGCAGACGACTGGAAAAACATTATCAAGATATGCTGGATATCGAATTCACCATTCAGGAAGGACGACTCTGGATGTTACAGTGTCGGGTTGGAAAACGCAATGGTCCCGCAGCGGTAAAAATGGCGGTGGATATGTATAATGAAAGATTGATTACGAAAGAACAAGCGGTCATGCGGGTCACCCCGTCGCAATTAGATGAACTCTTACATCCGATTATTGATCCGAAAGCAGAGTTAACGGTTAAACCGATTGCAAAAGGATTACCAGCGGGTCCTGGCGGGGCAAGCGGGAAAGTCGTTTTCACTGCGAACGATGCGGTTGAGTGGACGAAACGCGGGGAAAAGGTTATCCTTGTCCGGGAAGAAACCAATCCTGAAGATGTTGAAGGGATGCGTGCAGCACAAGCGATTCTCACTGCTCGAGGTGGAATGACTAGTCATGCAGCGTTAGTCGCCCGAGGTTGGGGTAAATGTTGTATTGTAGGCGCGGGTGATATCCATATTGATTTAGAAGCTAAACTGTTTACCGCCGGTGAGGTCACGGTTAAAGAAGGTGAGTGGATTACCTTAAACGGGACTAAAGGATATGTGTATCTTGGTCAACTGCCGATGATTAAATCTGCAGAAGAAAATGTTTATTTCCAGAAATTTATGAAACTCTGCGATGCAGTTCGGACGCTTGGAGTACGCACTAATGCAGACACACCGGATGACGCGAAAAAAGCGTTATCGTTCGGTGCGGAAGGTATCGGCTTATTCCGAACTGAACATATGTTTTATGGCAAAGGGTCAGAAGAACCATTATTTTTATTACGGAAAATGATAATTTCAAAAACTGTTGAAGAACGGAAAGCGGCATTAGCGGAACTTTATCCCTTTGTTAAGAAAGATATCAAAGCGACTCTAGAAGTGATGGGAAAACTACCGGTTACCATTCGATTGCTCGACCCGCCGTTACATGAATTTGTTCCGAAACGCGAAGATGAGCGGAAAAAACTTGCGGACAGTCTTGGAATTGACCTCGATGAATTTGAAACCCGTGCGGCGAAATTACATGAAACCAATCCGATGATGGGGCATCGTGGAGTTCGACTCGGAATAACTTATCCGGAAATAGCGGAAATGCAGATTCGGGCGATTTTTGAAGCTGCGGCGGAATTGATCAAAGAAGGAAAAGATGCGTTTCCGGAAATTATGATTCCGGTAGTTTGTACGGTAACAGAACTCGAACATCAATTTGCTCTGGTTAAACAAATTTATGCTGACGTATTGAAAAAATTTGGTCTCAAGAAAATCAAACATATGGTTGGAACGATGATTGAAATTCCTCGCGCCGCATTAACGGCAAATAAACTCGCCCAATGTTCAGAGTTCTTCTCGTTCGGAACCAACGATTTAACCCAGATGGGATTCGGGTTTTCGCGCGATGATACCGGCGCGTTTATGCATCACTATATCGAAAAGAAAATTCTCCCTGATGACCCGTTCCAGACGATTGACCAAGAAGGTATTGGAGAACTCATAAAGATCGGAATTGAGCGCGGTCGTGCTACTCGTCCGAATTTAGAAGTCGGTATCTGTGGTGAACATGGCGGTGACCCTGCATCCGTTGAATTCTGTTATAAAGTTGGGATGGATTATGTTAGCTGTTCACCATTTAGAGTTCCGATCGCGAAACTTGCTGCCGCGCGTGCTGCGGTTGCGGATAAGAAAAAAAAGAAATAGAGTGTTCTGCCCAATCTGATTTGCGGGTTTCTATAGCTTTCACCATAGTAACGCTAGAGAAGAGATTGAACTGGAGAAGAAAATAAAATACCCCCGTAGGTCAATATATTCGAGCTACGGGGGTTCTTATTTGTCATCAATATTTTTTTGTAATTCTTTTCACTTTTTCTTGGAGATGCAATAATACCTATAATCTCGAGAATATCAAACGTTATCCTACTCTATCAGCATCCCGATATTACCATAGCTATTCACCAAAACAATATATCACCAAACCAGTCATAGGTTTAGGGATAAAATAAGTAGATTTTTGTGGCATTTTATCTCCGCGTAGTACAATCTGTTTGACCTGTTCGATAGTTACAGGGTTGAGGAAAAATGCGAGTTGGACTTTCCCTGAATCTACGGATTGTAATGCATAAGCAATATCTTTCGTATACCGAAGATAATCACCAGAAAAAACATCGTTTTGCGATATTCCTAACGCTTGATTTAATATTTTTGCATTAAAGATATGCACGTCGATTTCGCCTTCAGGAGTTTGTCCTTTATAAGTTAACCAGTAGCATTTATCTCCTCCCGTATAGAGTCCAAATACTACCTGATTCTGATTTCGGGCTTCCTTCATTTTGGAGATTACATGCTCAAGCATTTCTCTGCGGTTACCCGTTAGACATGGGATTTCGTTAATACTAAAATCTTCAGAAAATATCGCCGGAATTCGCGCTAATTTCTCTTCTGCGAGATTTTTGATCAACCGATGTGTCGGAAGAATCAGTATCCCCGGGTCTTCTAAATCCGCTAGTAGCATTAAGGTATAGTTATACGGCTCTTTGCCAGTATGGTTCGGATTAGCTTGTTTTCGTTCTCGGCGATATTGTAACGCTGCGGTATATCGATGATGTCCATCGGCAATCAAAATCGGATTTGGTTTTAATGATTCAACGATCTGCTGGATTACGTGTTGGTCATCTAACGTCCATAGTTTATGCATTGCCGCATTGGCGTCCCAGATAGATATTTCTGGTGTATGGTCGTTCATCCATCGTTCAAGGATCGAGCGAACATGCCCATGATTCCCTTGAAACAAGCCAAAAATCGGGTCGAAATAACTATGACAAGCTCGAGTTAAATTTACCCTATCTTCGACTGGTGCCCGGAGCGTGTTCTCATGCGGAAGGACTTCCTTCTGGTCAAATTCAGCTAATTCAACTAATCCCATAAACCCGATTAACGGTACCGGATTCCCGGCAAGTTGGATGGTATAAATATACAAAGATGGCTCCGGACTGGGAATGAGTATCTGTTCGTTAATCCATGCTTGTAA
Source organism: bacterium (assembly GCA_026416715.1). Classification (NCBI taxonomy): domain Bacteria; species bacterium. Next base: position 37,917 of record JAOAEQ010000011.1, on the reverse strand, counting down.
TGTCGCTGCAGAACGGGTGTATCGATTATTTTCAGCTGTATCACTCTGAAATTGTTTACCAAGATTTAACCGTATCATATTATATTCACTAACCTGATAAAGCTGTTCTTGTTCTGCAGTTGAGATTAAATCATACAACGGAGTTACTAACTCCTGGATATTCCCAACCTTGTTTCGGTTATATTGATATCCTCGAAATGGTAATATAGTTGCCATAATTACTAAAAAACCAAAAAACTTAAGAACGCAAACACCTAATTAATCTAACCTTATTATCGACGCATTATCTACTTAACTGATGCGGTTTCGTCCTAAGTTTCCCTATTCATTACTTCTCCTTAGTTAATTCTATTGCTATCGCAGCTTCGGTAGCAAAATGACTTAATAATTCTTTTTCTTCATTCGTAAAATATCTTGGGGTGGTGGTATAAATTGCTATTAAACCAACCAATTTATTTCGAAAGTATAATGGTGCACCTATGAACGACCGTAATCCTTGTTTTCGCGAAAAAATCAATACTCGGTTTTCAACTCGCGGGTCAGTAGTTAAATCTTTAACGACAAGAATTTTCTTTTCTTTCACCATCCATCCTGAAAGACCAACATGCGCTGGAAATCGTTCGGATAGTTCGGCTGGTTCCATTCCAACTACTGCGCCGAGAACCATCTCATCCCCTTCAAGATAACGGATGATGCAGATTTTCGTTTGCAACGATTTTGCCGTCTCGCGCGCTATTACTGGCAATATTTCCGAAAATCCTTTCCCACTGGAGAGTAGTTGGCTGAATTTATGTAATGCAGCAAGTTCGTTTTCCTTCTGATTCATTCGCTGAATAACTTGGGTAGTGTTTAACGCGCAGCCTACCGTGAGCGCAGCGAGATTGAGGTATTCCTGTTCGTGAGTTTCAATCATCTTTTCAGGATCGGTATAAAGACAGAGAATTAACCCAACCACCTTATTGCGAGACAGTATCGGTAAAGAAATATATGCAGTTACATCACGAAATATCCATTGTTCCATAGATGAGGTTAATTCTTTTCTGGTATGGTTTGTCACCACGGATTTGCCAGTTCGCACCACTTGCGCTTCCGGAGAGTGTCCATCGATATTAACCTGTTCTAATTGATGTTGCGCAATCTCTTTTCGCCAATGCGTATTATGGGTACAATAAGCAGATAATAATCGCAATTTCCTCTCCTGAACCGCATAATACACACAACGGTTCACCCCGGCATATTGACAGAAAATCAACGGAATCTGCTCAATTAACTTTTCGGTATCAGGATATGTATGAATCTGTTCAATGAGCTTATGTAACCGGGTAAAATTCAATTCATGGTTATGCGTAGTATGGTTTTTTTCGCTCATAACGTAAAACGAATCTAAAGAAAATAGGTACGATAATTGTAGTATTCTTTGGTTAATGCTGTCAAATAATTTTTGTTCCTATATTCCATATTTTCAACTCGAGTATCCGCCAAGATGCCGTGATGAAATGGAACCATCGAGTGGACGAACGGATAGAATCTGGTTATCGAAGTTTTTCAGGTTTTCAATTTTATGGTAGGATGTACCGTCAGGCTTGACGTCATTCTTACGATAGTAGAAAATCGACGCTGGGCATTTCATCAAGCGGTCGTTGCAAGAAATATACTTTTACAATGACGTATCCACAGAAATCTAGAACGACTAACCTACTACTCAATATTTTTCACCGATTGCATAACCATTTTGGCGACCAGCATTGGTGGCCTGCAGAAACTAGATTCGAAATTATTATCGGAGCGATTCTAACCCAATCAACCTCTTGGAAAAACGTTGAAAAAGCTATCGCTAATCTTAAACACGAACGGTTACTTGATTGCCAGAGTTTAGTAACTATCGATGAAAAAAAACTCGCACAACTGATTCGTTCTTCTGGCTACTTCAATACCAAAGCGAAAAAACTCAAAGCATTCGTTACTTTTTTCCATCAGCGATATCACGGAAACCTGAACAAAATGTTTGCGGTACCGTTATTAGAACTACGAACTCAATTATTATCGGTCTATGGAATCGGAGAAGAAACTGCTGATTCGATTCTCCTGTATGCGGGGAATAAGCCCATTTTCGTTATTGACGCCTATACCAAACGGATTTTCACCCGACTCGGTCTCGTCAACCCTAAGGTAACCTATAGCGAATTGCAAACGCTTTTTATGTCTCATCTACCGCCTAATCCTAAACTATTCAATGAATACCATGCGCTTCTTGTTGCTCTTGGGAAAAACCTATGCACCAAACGACCCCGCTGTTCATCTTGTCCACTCAATACGCTATGCTTATATCCAAGATAACCGCAACGAGATAGTCTGGGGTGACTACGAACGAGATAATATCTCGTTCGTAGTCACCCCAGACCCATAGTATTACCAATCAACGAATAATTTGAATGAAATATTGAGATAGTGCGGTGGAAATAGTAAGATGAAAAACATAAAAAACCAGGGCGACATAGAAGTCGCCCTCGGTAATCAGATTATTTAGCAATGCTTGCCAGTCGGCTCTCGAGGATAGGGATAAGTTTCGGGTCAAGGAGAAATAATTTAACTCGGTCGCGTTCAAACTCGATACTGGTCGGATGTTTTCTAATCGGCTTCATTCTGGCTAGCAAAACGCTTTTTTTAACCGTAAAATCTGTTTCATTCAACCGATACGCTTCATCGAGCACCTGTAAAAGCTGCCGTTTTTCTTGCTCGAGTTCTTCTGGTTTCAGATAGAGTTTTTTATGCTCGAGAAAACGGTCAACGATGTTCTCCCGATTTTTTTCATAAACTGGCTGCGGCATCTTTCGGATGCGGAGTAACATTTGTTCTAATCGCTCATCATTTTCCGCTTGTCCAACCAATGCAGGATGCCGAATATCTTTTGCTGGGATTAAACAGGGGACATATTCAACTAATACTACTCGCTGATTCGGATTCAAGATATTCCTGACCTCATCAGCAATCGCATCAATACGCTGTTTCATTGTATAGAGTTCTTTTTTTGCTTGTCCCTGGATTGAATTGATTTTCCGTTCGGTATCCGGCGAAATATCCTTACCAGCAATGAGTTCTGCGCGCAATTGGTTAAGGGCAGCAATCGTTTGTGCTTCATTTGATTTTAAATAGCTCTGCAATCGGTTACGCTCCTGTTCCGCTTGTTTGATTTTGGGAATCAATTGGTGCATTTGGGTTGGGGTTAAATATAAATTAGTTAGCAAATTCAAAATTTGAATCTCTTCCCGTAACGCAATAATGTGTTCAGATTCGAGTTCTTTTTTAGCATAACTTGGTATCGTAAGTCCGATAACAATGATAAAAAGAGCTACCCATCTTTCTAGGGGTATGGTTTGTATGAATCTATGATAGTTTCCCATCATTAATTTTCCTCCTTTTCATCTCAATCCTGATTATAATCGCACCAAATTGTACAAAACCTGTACTCACTCGAGCAGGGTCGCCCTCCGCTACTGTTTATGGATGAGGGTTTCGACTGCTAGGTGCAGCATCGCGCTCCAAGAACTCGTTGGCATTGAGCGTTTCGGATTTCGGATTAGCTTCTTGGTCAAGCAACTTTCTCAGCTTAGCTAAATCAGTTTGATACTGGTGAATAGCGGTTTCAAGTTGTTTTTTCTCCGCAGTAATCCGTTGGATTTGCTGCTGGAGATATTTCGTTTTTTCTATTCTAGGCCAGTGGTCGAAATCCGGCGGAATAACGACTGGTTCCGGATCAAAGGTTCGTTCTGATGAAAAATCCGGTCGTAATGGAGAGGGTTGATTCTGGAATGGTATTGGGCGAAGTGGTGGTGTCGGCTGAATTCCGGTAGGTTCTAGACTAATCCGTTTGCCGAATTCGCGAATTATCCCGGTAAGCCGTTCTTCAACTAGTTCTAGCTGTTCAACTTTCTCACGAAACGCAGCAAATTGGGTTTCTAACTGCCGTCGATAAAAAAATTTACTGACCGGGTTATCGGTATTTCGCAAGTCATTTTTCAACTGCCGAATGTTCCCAACCGCAATATCAATTTCTTTTTCAAGCCGGTCGCGTTCCGTGCGCAAGTCTTGATACACTTTCTGCAATTGGGCTAAATCTATCGGCATCGGTTTATCCGCAGGAACGATGGGAGATGGCTTCGGTATATATCGAGGTGGAACAGGAGCTGGTTGGGTAGGTGGTGGTAGTGGATGGACTTGGGCATATCCAGCAATGTTAAGACTAACCAGCAACAACAGTACTTGGATTATAGTAAAAAGTTTCATATAGAATTGCATAACTACTACCTAATTATGCAAAACTTATACCAGAATATTTAGAAACAATTATTTCACTATTTCTCGATTCTTATTCTGCTCTATCTTAGAACGTCTGACCCACACTAATATGGAATCGGCCATTATCTTCTTTCGGAATTTTAATACCATAATCAATGCGGAATGGACCGATTGGCGTCTGATACCTGAACCCAATACCAACCGACGATTGCATATCATTTAGATTAACATCAGAGAGTTTCTCCCAAACATTGCCGTAGTCATAGAAAACGACCCCGCCGAATTGTTTATAGATCGGGAAGCGCAATTCTACGTTCAATAATAATATCGCATCGCCACCAACGGGATAACCATCTAAATCTTTTGGACCGAGATACCGGTCTTTAATCCCACGAACCGATTCGCCGCCACCCGCATAAAATCGTTCGTAGATTGGGATAGAGTCGGAGTGACCAAACGGTTCAGCAAACCCGCCAGCGGTTCGGAACCCTAATATCCATTCCGATTTGAATAATTGGAAATAGGTCCGTAAATCTGCATACACTTTATAATAGTCTGCTTCTGACCCTAGCCAGCGATACGCTAATTCTGCGGTTAACGATTGAAGTTGTCCCCGGTGTGGATTCGCTAAATTATCCCGGGTATCTTTTGTAAGGTTAACACTGAAAACTCCGAGGTCAGTTTTCGTTCCTTCCAGCGCAATGATTTCTGGGTCAACAGTGTTTTTGATATAACACATCTGATTTTCTTCCAATCGATATTGAGCCGAATATTTTATTCGACCATCGGCTGAACTCCGTTCTACATACATCTTTCCGCCACGACGTCGAAGACTATAATTTTCTAGATTTTCTCGTCGGAAATAAATGTTCGAACCGAATCCGTTCATGGTATTAAACAAATACGGTTCATAAAAATCGAGATTGACCTCTCGGCCACGTTCGACTAAATCACCTTGTTCGGATAAATAGACACTCGCTCCAAACCGCTGCCCTTTTCCAAACAAATTCGTCTGCCGATATCGCGCATAGCCACGAACCCCTTCTTCCGTGCTATATCCGGTTCCCAAACTGATCAATCCGGTCTGCCGCTCTTTCACCGAAATAATCAAATCGACAATTTCTTCTTCCACAGTCGGATTCGCTGGTTCAATTTTAACTTCATCGAAATATCCTAATAACATTAATTTCCGTTGTGACGTAAACACCTCTTTCCGATTGTATACTTCTCCCGGACGAATGGTGAGTTTTCGCCAGATGACACGGTCATGTGTTTTGGTATTGCCGACCAGACTAATTTTCCCGAAATAGGCTTTTTTCCCTTCAGAAATTTCATAGGTTAACGCGATATCACCGGTGGTTTCATTCACATAGAGTAATTCTTTCACTTTGGCATAAATATAACCATGTTCTCCATAAAATGATAGTATATTATATTTTCCTTCAATGACCGAATCACGACTATATTCTTGCCCAGCACGTATCGGAACCACTTGCACTAATTCGCTTGATGGAATTTCCTGATTTCCTATAAACCCGATAGTTTGGATTGTATAGGTTATAGGAGGCTCTTGTGCAAATAATAGTTGAGTAAGAATTATAAAAAAAAGTATGAAAAATAAATATCGCAATGAAGTTTGTCGATTAGCAATTATCATAAGCACTCAATCAAACTACTGGGAATTGAGAAAAATGTCAAGCAAAATATTGTAAATATTATAGCGAAATGCGGCAAGGTAATGTATTGGTTTTTCGTTATTCGTTCTTTATTTTACTGCTTAGAGAGCGTTTTAACGTTTTTACAAAATAGAAATATTCTTTTTACCGTTCAACAATCTGCGATTTTCTCTACCGAAAAAATCGCAACGATTACTGGTTGTCCGATTAGTTACAACGTGAAATATATCATCGAAAGGAAACAAACAATGTAGCTAGTTATGGTATAATAATTGCAAAATTTATTTTATATGCGAGATACGAAAAAGTATAATGTTATGCCTTAAAATAAAGTAAGGTGTATTTTATTTTTTTATTTTTTACAAAAATAGCAAGATTTTGCTTGACATTTTATAGAGTTATCGTTATACTATTTTCGCACAGGATTTATTTTTTTAGGATTCTAGGGTTGAATAATGATAGAAAAAAACAGAGAGCGCAACAGTAAAATACCATATTCGGTTCTGATTAGCACTGTAATTACAATTGCAATAATGTTCGCAGGAATTGGCCGGCTATATTTTGCGACGATACCAACACCTTCCGAAGTTAAATCTCCGAAAAATACTATCGCAATCAATGAACCGACATCAAATTCAACGCCGATTGCTACTCCAGAGCAGTCTGTAGAAAACGCTGGAAAAACCATTTCACATGCGGGTGAATCAACGAATGCAACAGAACGGCCACCGAATACGAATAAAGTTGTGGTTTATCATCATCGAATTTCCTCCGGGGAATCAATTTGGAGCATTGCCCAAAAATATGGAGTTACCCCGCAGACTATTCTAGCAGAGAATCCTTCTCTAGACGCACACGCACTCCAGCCGGGAAGAATTATCAAAGTCCCGAATCAAGTTGGAGTGTTTCGCACAGTCACTAAAAACCAATCAATAACCTCACTCGCAAAAACATATCGTATAAAAGTTGAAGATATCCTATTGGTAAACGGATTAACTTCAGCAACTGAAGTTAAATCCGGAACTCGGATTTTTCTACCTGGGCAGAAAGCGATTCAAATTGCGCTTGGAAATCAAACTGGAACTGGATTCAGATTACCGGTGCAAGGGAGAATTACTTCCCGATTCGGATATCGAACCCATCCAATGGGTGGCGGAGCTCGACTCCATACTGGGATAGATATTGCAGCATCGTATGGCGCAACGATTGTTGCTGCGGAAAGTGGTCGGGTTATTGAATCCGGTTGGAACGGACTGTTAGGGAAAACCGTAGTGATTCGTCATAATCGAGGGTACGAAACCATATACGGACATTGTTCATTTTTACTCGTTCGACCGGGAGATTATGTTAAAAAAGGACAACCGATTGCTCGGGTTGGTAGTAGCGGTCTGTCAACCGGTCCGCACGTACATTTTGAAGTGCATAGAGATGGTACTCCCGTTAATCCGCTAAAATTCATTCGATAACTTTATAAGACTTCCTCACCAGCATTTTATAATCTTATTTCTGCCAATTTTCTAATATACGTTCATTCTAAAACAGTGTGTTTGCCTTATTAAATATTTTGCGTTTACTATGCGTAAACGAGATAATAATACCGGATTTTGTTTTCTCGTTTAACCTAATTTCCTCATTTATTTCCTCATTATTACTTATTTCTGCTATAATAAAAATCCCAATTTTATATCGAAAGGATTATTTATAACATATGGCACACGCAAAATTCATTCATTCGCTCATACTACTCTGGTGTTTCATTTTTTTACTAAGTATCCAAATAACTTTTGCTGAAAATGAACCGCTGGTGAAAGAAGCGCGCGCTATCTGGATATCGCGATGGAGTTATAATTCACCAGAAGACATTAAAATGATAATGAAAAACGTTAAAGAAACCAATTTTAATATCGTGATATTCCAGGTTCGTGGTCAGGCGGAATCGTATTATAAATCAGATTATGAACCGTGGGCAGAACAAATCAGTCCGGATGGGAATGACCCGGGCTGGGATCCTTTAGCTATCGCGGTTGAAGAAGCGCATCGACTCGGATTACAACTTCATGCGTGGGTAAACGTTTATCCTGCATGGCGTGGGAAAGTTCCACCGAAATCACGAGCGCATATCTGGCATACTCATCCGGAATGGTTCTGTTATACTCGCGATGGCAAAAAAATGGAACTCAGTAATGAATATGTAGTATTAAATCCTGCGCATCCGGAAGTGCAGGAGTATCTGTATAACATTTTTATGGAAATTATCCAGAAATATGATATTGACGGACTCCATTTCGATTACGTCAGGTACTACGGTGCAAGTTATTCATTCGATTCGGTCAGTTTGAAACGATTCTATGACCAGACGAATGCTACCCCAGATGAAAACCCTGAACTCTGGAACGAATTCCGCAGAGAACAGGTTACCGCATTAGTTCGTAAAACATATCAGGGAATAAAATCGGTTAAACCGAACCTCATGTTATCCGCATCAGTTTGGGGAGACTATGATGATGGATATACCTACTATCTGCAGGATTCACATCGGTGGCTTGCAGAAGGAATTATTGATTTCATCTGTCCGATGATGTATACACCAGATAACGAACAATATCGCGCTTGGGCGAAACGGCATTTACAGAATCAACATCAACGGCTGATTTATCCTGGCACCGGTCCTTATCAATTGAAAACCGCAGAGGATTTGGTTAAACAGATTGAAATAGCTCGCGAGGAGGCGAAAAACGATAGAATCCGGGGAATAACGGTGTTCGATTATTTAACGCTTTTTTCAAAACAGAATCGAACAAAATTTGCGGAAGCGCTTATTGCTGGTCCGTTTGCCCAACCAGCTATTGCTCCTGGTATAGAAGATATGTGGTGGAAAACTTCAACAAAAGCTGACGTGGTAGGTCCATTAATCACCGAACTACGAACTATACCACAAATTGTTCGAGCTGGCGAACCATTTCGGGTTGCCTGCAAAATTACTGATGGTTCGGGTATCGAAGAAAATTCCGTTTCACTCAGTTACACCATTTATTCACCTGATGGAACAGAAAACATCGCAGAACTAAAAATGATTCGCGATCCGCAAACGCGCGATATATTTACCACTGCAGAATCTATCCCTGCACTACCCGCACAAACGAAAATATATCTGCGGGTTCGTGCGTACGATACCGCAGAAAATCTCGGTGAAAGTGAATATACCAGAATTCATATCTATCATCCATCAGGCAACTATATTCAAGGAGGCGATTTTGGTAGCAGTTATAAGGTTGGACAATATGCGGTCTGTGACCAGGAAGGAAAAGTCTGGTTGACCGAACTGCGTCCTCCGAATATTCGGATATTTGAACCGAATGGATTAGAATCCGCATTTTCAAAAATCAGTGTTGGACTCGATTCGCACGGAAGAGAAGTCCCGATACTGAATCCATCTGGAATTGATGTTGACCGGAAAGGATACGTTTATGTATCTTGCGATACTACCGGTCGGATTCTAAAATTCCGCGCGAAAGATGGAAAACCATTCCCCGGATTTGAGTTACCCTATGTTCCTGGGGATTTGGATATCTCTGATGCGGGATATCTCTATGTGGTGGAAAAACTGCATAACCGATGGCATATCTATACTCCAGAGGGAAAAGAAGTTCCAGGGAGTCCGTTTGGAGATGTGACTTCGCAAACCATACATATCAATCGTGGAATCGGAGTAACTCGAGATGGGAAAACGGTTTATATTGCTGATGAAGCGAGTGGCGCAATTCATAAATGGGTTGGCGGAATAAAAAAAGGAATTGCTAACTATGAACAGAAAGAAGATTTAATTAAAGTTCAGGATGCTTCCGGCGCCGTCGATGTTGATCGCCAGGGAAATATCTATGTTAGCAATTATGGATTGAATTGCGTGCATGTTTTCAATACGCATGAACAACACATTGCTGATTTGGTTGGTGGAACGCCGCCGGTAACGCATCCCCGTGGAGTAGCGTTTACCGATAACGGACATACCCTATACATTCTGATTATGGATTACGGTCCGTTAGGAGGTAAACTCCAAAAATGGATGAAAAAGTAACTGTAAAACGTAAGATCGTAAAAACGAAAGAACGTTAGAATTACACCTTCTACGAGTTTGCGTTTATTTCGTTTTACCTAGTTTCGTTAGTGCACCATTATGATTCTTCAAGGATTTTGGGTTATATACAACTCAGATATGGATTTCGCTCGGTCTTGTGCTGAAATGAAAGAGGTCGGTGCAGAAAAAGTTTGGGTTCTTGTAGAAACTGCTTCTCCGCAAGAAATATCGAAACTCGTTGAACAGGCACATCAAGTTGGACTTGAATTCCATGCTTGGATGATAAATAATTTGGTTTCACAGGATAACGAAGTCCGGAAAACTATGAATGAACGGCCATATTGGCTTGCGGTCAGCCGTGAAGGATATAATACCCGCCAGAAGATACTTTGGGGTAAACATAGTTGGTGGTGCCCGGATAATAAGCATTATTTGAACTATTATTTACAGCGGGTACAAAAGAAAGTTGCGGAAACCGGATGTGATGGACTCCATCTAGATTTTATCCGATATCCAGATATTTTTGCGTTTCAGGGTAGATTAGCAATTCCGCGTGATGAAGTGCCAGAATATAGTTTCTGTTATTGTTTGAATTGTCGAGGAAGATATATGAAAGAAACTGGGGTTGATCCGGTGGATGTTCCGCTCGACCCGAAGTCAGCATTATATCAGCAGTGGACTCAATGGCGATATCAAACGATAACTGATACTGTTCGCCAGATACGAAACCAAATCCCGCCAAATTTAAAACTTTCAGCTGCAGTATTTCCGACACCGGATATTGCGCGAAAAAATGTTCTGCAAGATTGGCCATCGTTTGCAGACCAACTCGACCACCTTTGCACGATGATTTATGCGCAAAAACAGTGGGGTAAACCTATCACCTGGGTTAAAGAAGCTACCGAATTAGGACTTAAAGAAATGAAAGGGAAATGTAACTATTATGCCGGATTCGGATATCCAATAGAAGAGATGAAACCTGGTGAGATTCGACTCGGAATGCAAGCAGCGAAAGCAGCAGGAGCGGATGGTGTAGTGATCTATCATTACCCCGGAATATCAAAAGAACAACTCGCTGAACTTAAATCTGCAAATCAGGAATTATAACATATTTCCAATTTTGTATAATGTCTACCGCTGGAACACTTGAACAATTTTCCAGCGGTTATTTTCTTTAGTCAGAACAACATAATTCGAATCGGTAGCGGAGATAGTCGACCCGTCATCATATTTACGCAATTTAATCTGCCATTGTATCGGTAGTTCCGCTGTATCCGGAGTAATTTTTATCGCCGAACTATCTATCACATAGGTTAAGGAAACAATATCATAGGTTCGAATCGTTTCTTCAGTATCCTTAAGTTTTTGCTGATAATCCGGAAATTGAGCGGAATAACAGCTCATGAGCAACTCGGTATCTTTCGCCAGCGTTGCATCACGGACGGTATCGAAAACTGCAACAACCGCTGATATTTCCGCCGTTATTCCTGTTTCAGCAACTGAACCCAGTTCTTCTTCTAGTGCAATTCGTTCTGAACGATGCGAACGATAAACGAATAACAGTATCCCTAGGAATATTATACTGACAATAAAAATCACAATAATTATCGGAATAATAGCTCGTAACCGATTCTTGTGAATTGCTGGTTTCGGTTTTTCTCCGGCGATATCCGCCGGTGGTAAACCTCTAGCTTCAGTAGGTTGAAGTTCTACTGGGCGGCTGGTAATACTAGCGGAATCAGAGCCTGTTGCCAGTTGCGATTGTGGACTTAAACTGACCCGACAGTTCAGGCAATATCCAAAACTGGTTCGCGTTCTCCTTCCGCAAACTGGACAGTAAACCACTTCCCATGATTCATCGGGCGACTCTTCCTTGAACGGTTCCGCTGGCGGTTGCGGTTGATTTTTTATCTCTTCGTTACCATTGATACGTTTTTTTTCGAGATTGAATTTTTCCGATGCTTCTTGTTTCTGCGATTGCATATACGATTGAACCGCAATCGGAATCAATGGTCTCCCGCATTGCGTACAGGTTTCAAAATCAGGCAGCGTATCATTTCCACAGTTCGGGCATCGGATAGTTTTTATTTCAATGTTATTACCATCAATTTCTTTGTCAACTTTTTGGAATACCGTCTTTGCACTAATCGGCTGTTTCTCTGTCTCTTCCGCAGCAACGGTTACCGGCGCGGATTTGAGTGGAATACCGCATCCTTTACAGAACTTTGCATCATCTTCATTCTGATATTTACACGCAGGACAGGATTTCATAAGATAACCTATTGCCAAGTTATTATACCAGTATACACTTTATCACGGACTGGTTTTAACCGGGATGATTAGAAAATTCCCTGAAATCCAACCAACTCGCCCGTCAGGCAATTTGATTTTATACCAGTTATTTGCGGTTTTTGAAATAATTTGTACCCGAGTTTTATCTGAAACCTGAGCAACTACAGGATTATTTGGTCCCGGTGCGGTTAGAATATCAACGGTAGATATTTTTTTGCCTAGAATGCTTATTGGGGGAACGGTAACCGTAGCGAATTGTAGCGCTGGTTTTTTTGCTGGTGGTGCAACAGGTTTTGGTGGCGGGGGCGGCGGTGATGGTGGTACTGATGGGATAACTACAACTGGTTCAGGGGGCGGGGGCGGCGCTGGAGTAACTGATTCAGGTTCCGGCGGCGGTGGCGGTAGTGGTGCTGGAGGAGGTTCTGGTGGCGGAACAGGTTCGGCTGGTTCGATGATAATCGGTTTTTTAGCGACTCTGGTTTTAGCGCAGCCGGTAATAAGTATTGCTAAACAAAGACAAACTATTAACAATAAGATGAAATTTGGCAAGCGCAAGTTCATACTTATACCACACCTCAACGATAATATGAATCCAGCATTACTAAAATTTCAGCTTTAAGAATAACATAAGAAAATCAAATATTCAACTATTAGGTTACATTACGGCTAGGAAAACTTTGAACAATTCTAGATAATCTCTGCTAATATATCGAATTGATGCTGCACCGGTCCGTTTCACCCCTGGTATGCGACAAGCCCGGTCAGCGTAATGCGTATAGACAAAATCGAGGTCCATAACGATTGGCGGAGTAAATTTAAATGGCTGAAATTCTTTCCGGCGCTGAATCGCATCAATCGCTGCCGATTTAATGAGTTGTTTAACCTTTTCCGGATGGAGATTCCGCGCTGATGTTCTCCCTTGCCCGAATTTTACGGTTACCGTAACCACGTTTTTAAGGGTTTCTTTCGCTTCCAGCGCTAATTTATCATCACCACAAACTAAAATAACCGGCACACCAAAATATCCAGCCACCGCAGCGTTTATTCCGGTTTCGCCGTAAGGTTTTCCATTAATTCGGAGTCGATATACCCCGCTTTCGGTATAGGTATGATCCATTACCGCACCAGCGGTTCCACGTTTCGCATGATAGCCAATAAAAAAAACAAAATCAAATGTTCTATCTATCCCTTGCATCATTGACAATGGTTTATAATCTCCGGAGATGAGACTAGCGGCGGGATGTAAATCTGCCGGAATGATATTCCGCATCGTATCATGCGAATCGTTAACCACGATTTCTTTAACTCCTGCAGCTAGTGCACCGTCAATAGCCGCATTCACTTCTTCCGTCATCAATTTGCGTGATTTCTCATAATCCCGACCGTCACGATTCCGCTGGTCGTTATGCACAATTCCGGAGATACCTTCCATATCCGCAGAAATAAAGAGTTTCATATCAATAATGTGGCTCCTCGTTAAATAAATTTGCCTTACGATTGTATCTCTATTTAAGTAGAGTGTCAAGGGGAAAACTAATTGTTTCGAATAAAATTTATGCTCGTTCGGTTGGTTTTCATTCGTTCGGATAACAATTGCGTTTGATTAACCGGCGTTTAATCGGAAACATCACTGAGGTTCACTCGATGAAGACGAAAGAGAACACGATGAAACATATGACGAGAAAGAAATGTGAGATTAAATATGGTGCCGGGAGCGGGACTTGAACCCGCACGGGTCTCCCCATACGCACCTCAAACGTACGTGTATGCCAATTCCACCATCCCGGCGTTGTATCTGCTCAATGTGAAATGACTATGGTGGCGGCGAAGGGATTCGAACCCCTGACAGTGCGGGTATGAACCGCATGCTCTAGCCATCTGAGCTACGCCGCCATAACCATTGATTTATTTAACTATATATTGTACTACAAAAAGAGCAAATTAAAAAAGTTGTTTCTTAAATGACGGAACAAACCAACTCTTTTTTCATCTGATGAGCATGATACCGATAAACATCAGGATGATCGCAACCAGCTTAATCAATATCCCAGATTTAGAAAGTTCTTCTTTGAGAATCTGCGGATACCATAGACTCAGCAACACCGAGAACATTAAAACGAATAATGGTTGAGTTGCGGATAACGCGTTAACCAGAGTTACAAATCCAACTGCAATCGCTGCAGTGTAGAGTATTAACGAAAATAAGGTTACGGTTTCATTCACAACGATTATCCCAAACGGTTTCTTTCCAGCGGTCTGATATTGCCTTTTCAATTCCGGATATTTCGTCCAATATACCGGAATTAATGCGACAAACGCTCCTAGCCGGATATATGCGAATACCGGCCAGAACTCGTTTGAATTTAAGAGATATTTGGTTATAACTTGCACAATACTTACCGCCACCGATGCTAAGATCATATACCAAAACGCTCTACTCATCCGGAACGATTTAAAATCTTTCATCGAAATAACGATTGCCATCGAAACGATCAGCAGGATTCCGATATATTTCGATGCGGAGAACCGTTCTCCGAGAAAGAACCAAGCGATAACCAGAATATATATCGGCGAGAGATAATACAGCGGAACAATCCGAGAGATATCTTCAATTTTCACCGCTTCAAAATAGAAATAAACATTCAAGATGAACAGAATCCCGCAAATGAACGCTAACCATAAATGAACCGGAGCTAAAATGACGAACCCTTCAATCGCAAGAATGACTCCCGCTGAAATCGCTCCGATTAATCCTAATATCATCACCGGAACGAGCGGTTTAACCCCTAGTTTCGATATCAGATATTTATCAATAATATTTACTATCGAAATTAACAACGTTGCTATGAGAGTATATACGAGCCACGTCATACGATACTATTTATAATATCATATCAGAAAAAGCAGATTTTCTAATGCAGAATCTGCTAATATGCTTCTTTAAACAGTAAATTATATGAAATATTATCTGCTAACTGGAAACGACAAGTTAGCGATGTGTTAACAAATCTAACTCGAATGAAATAAACGATGGAGCAAGTTCTCCAATGGCGAACTTGCTTGCCTCAGTGAAGTACAATATTGTTATCAGAAAATTAGGGGATATCACATTTGATACATTCGACATTTGCTATTGCGCATCTATCCACGTATCCACGTTTCTTGAATAACTCGAAACCAATTCTTATACGCAATCTTTTCGATATCTTTATCCGCATATTCCGCTTGGCGAAGTGCCTCAATCAATTTCTGTAACCCTGAAACATCGTTTAACTCTTTCGGCATTTGAGCGCCATCGAAATCCGATCCGAACGCAACATGTTCTATTCCAATTCGCGTCTTAATATAATCAATATGTTTAACAATATCGGTTATTGCAACATTATCATTCGGCATAGGGTCCTTGTTACCGCTAAATTGCAGATGTGCCGGTTGGAACATTATCCCGACAACTCCGCCAGAATCAGCGATCGCATCAATCTGTTCATCAGTTAAGTTGCGACTTGATGGACATATCGCATGCACGCCGGTATGACTGACGACTAACGGATGTTTCGATAGTTTCGCTACATCCCAGAACCCTTGTTCATTCAGATGCGATAAATCTAGGATAATCCCTAATTCATTACACGCTGCGACTAGGTTTTTCCCTGCCTGAGTCAGTCCATGACCGATATCCGGCGAACTCGGATATCGGAACGGAACACCGGAACCGAACGCATTCGGCCGGCTCCAGACTAATCCGAGCGACCTAACCCCACGCTGATAGAACTCCGGTAAATCCGATAAATCCGGATTAATAGCTTCCGCTCCTTCGATATGGAGGACGAACGCAAGGATATCATTTTCAATCCACTGTTGTAATTCGGAATACCGCCGGACAATTTTAACTTTCCCAGCAGATAGCTGTTCTAGCTGTTCAGCGAAATCGATTACTGAATGAACAAACGTATGTGCATAATCATAATTTAACGGTGGTGGTAGCGGGGCATTATATTCCGATTCGGTCATCTGGGCGTTGAACTGCGTGACTGGTTCCAAAGTAGATTTTGGCGGTGGAGTATAAATCCCGAAGAACCCGCCTATTAGTCCGCCTTTTTTCGCGCGCGGATAATCGATATGCCCGAACGAACTTTCGACGAAAAAAGTCCGTCCTTTACTTTTTTCTGGCAGGAAAAGATGATAGAGCGTATCGTTATGCCCATCAAAAACTGGGATAGGATGCATTGATTGTAGAAGTTAATTCTGCGGAATAAAATAAACGGTTAAACTTGCCACAGATAAAACGAGATTATTGTTCACCAAAAAACTCAGAATACTCATCTACAATTGTATCATTCATAAACTCTAATCTTTCTTCCTGAGCTAATTCTATAATCGAATCATATGAAATATAAGAGCATACTTCCGAAAGAGAGTTTTCGCCGATTAAAGAAAAAACCGGTCTTGTTATTTGTCTGAAAACAGCTTCCTTACGCTCAGAAGGCGCTACAATATGAATTTTAATATTGAGCATAGGTTGAAGTGCCAATAAATCTGCCATTCTTAGAATCCCAGAATATATTGAAGTCGTATGTTCTACTTCAAAAGCTCTAACGATCGAACGTCCTTTTATCCATAAAACATCTATATTTCTTATTGTTTTAAGTGTTGTATCATCAAAGACTAAGGGTAATTCGTTTAATAGTATGTCTTCATTTTTAGGTTTCCAAATGCTTAAAACTTTAACTCTATCGCTATTTGGTAACCATATTTTCAGGCCGAGTTTTTCTCCAATTTCCGCAAGTTTAGCTTGAATAGCGATTGCTTTCCTATCTTCTTCTTTAATCTCAATTTCTTCTGTAACTTCTTCCTCTGGTACCGATACTATTATTTCTTTTTTATCACTTACTCTTATTTTTTGAGGTTTTAATTTACTAGATTCTTCTTCGGAAAAGCTGTAATCTTTCTGAATTTTAGATTGTTCCAACAATGCTTTTTCAATAAGCTCGCAATCTTTCTGCGGCCAAAGCTTAGGAGAACCACGAACCATAAATATCCATCTAAGGTTGTCTTTAGCAAGCCCTTTTGTAAAAGAAAGGTTATTCCATAATTCATCAATATGGATAGGTATAGACTTTTCTAATGGTAACCAAACAAGCGTTTTTACTTTGAACCTTAACACAAAGGGATCGTTTTCCGCAGTAAGTATTGGTATGTTATCAATATAAGGATCGCTTTGTATTTCTAATACACCTATAAATCTTTGTATCCTCGTAACATAACAAATAAATCTGTCGCCAAGGCCGATTTTTTGATTTTCTACATAAGTTTTTCGAGAAATACGAAACCCAGTTACATCTTGAGATGAATCTGCAAAAGCTTTTGCGGTTTCTGGAGAAAATAAATCAATATAATATCGCATAATGTTTGGCCAGGTTTATTTATTTAACTTCTCAATACTAACACCCAGCGAGTTTTGTCAATTTTTGCCATTGTTTAAACACTTGGTTGATTAACTGCTCCACTTTTCGAGCTCTATAAGCGTAGTGTATTTAATATTAACTTTCTTGGCTAAATCGTCTTGAGTTAAGCCGAAATTTTCACTCAATATTTTTTGTTTACTTTTGCATTTTCATCTTCTCTCATATTAACAAAAAATATAAAATCAATCAATGAAAAAGTATAAAACCGCTGCTGGTTAAAATAAAGTTCGAACTGATATTGTGTTTAGGTTATTTAGCAGTTTGTTTTGTTTCCCTCCCGATATAAAACAAACTTTTACTTGTGCTAGATAAAGGTTTAGCGTACTCTGGCGGAGAGAGTGGGATTCGAACCCACGAGGCAGTTACCCACCTACACGCTCTCCAGGCGTGCTCCTTCGACCAACTCGGACATCTCTCCGTACCTTAAACCCAGTTAAATGGTTAAATGGATAAATGGGTTAAATTGGAAAACCAAAACCTGCTACCAAGGCACAAAAACCACCACGAATCACTAAAAAATGAATTTGTAAAACTTTATGTCTTAGTATCTTGGTAGTAATGATTTTATTTAACTCATTAAACTCGATTTTAATTATTATACGATTTAATTCAACTCCCCTGCAAGGAATATAATCAGTAGTTATTTGAGGATGAAAAGCAGGATAAACTCTGCGTTCTCTGCGATTAAGTTGTTTTAGATGCTTGTTGTGATACTCTAACGAGTAATCCGATGCCGAGGATAAGGAGACTAAGTAACGGAATCAAACTTGTTAACCCTTGTAATCCAAATAAGAGGGAACCGAGATTGAGAGTTACAATACCATACATCAATCGAGGAAGCGCGAATTCCCAAAGCGGATAGAGATAGGATTGTGGAACCTGCGGGTCAGCTGCAGTAGCGATAATCATTAAACCTATCGAAATCAAACTCAATCCGAGACTGAGTTTTTTCAATCGAGAGAATAGATAGATCATCGGGATACTTAAAAACGGCAGTATCGGAATGATATGCCGTGGTCCAGTCGCCCACCCGCCCCACCAAGCGAAATATGAGATGTTAAACAAGAAAAATACGACGACGATAACAAGGAATAACCAGAACTCGTTTCGGAACTTCTTCTCCCGATAGAAATGATAGAAGCCGAATAGCGATAAGATTAATACTGGCGACCAGAAGAATAATCCACGAAACGGATGAACGGTTATCCCATACAATGTTTTTAACGAGGGAACAGTTATCCCGAACAATCCGCGACTCATTCCGGTGCGGAATTCATCCAGTTTCTCATATTGATACCCAAGCGCAAACGGTGTTCCGAACTGGAGATAATTGATCATCGCAGGAATTAGTAAGCAAATAAATATAGGAACAAGAAATAAAATAACATCGTGTATTTTCTTCCGCTGGAGGTATAAATAAACGACTAATCCGAAAACGATGAGCCCGACTGGATACTCAGTTATCAGCGCATAGCCGGCAAAAAAACCTGAGGCTAGAAGCCAGTAGCTAGTAGTTCGATTTTGTTGTTTTCTGGCTTCTCCCATCTGATTTCTAACCTCTACCGGTTGATATCTTATTTTTGTAAATATGAGATAGAATCCCAAAAAACAAAATACAGCTGCGGGTATATGACTAAAAAATAAGGTTGAATAAGGAAACGCAATGGTTCCAAACGCATAGGCGCAAACCACCATCACCCGATTCTGGTTATTCGCATCAAAAACCGCTAGAAACCGATACAAGATTACGCCAAGCGTTGCGGAAAGTAATCCGACCGTAAATAAGGTGACAATATATCGAGAAATTAACGGACTCGGATGCCAGCCGATTATATCGGCTAGGTTGATAAATCCCGCATAGACCGGAATGCCGAGCAGGGCGAGTCCTGGCGCTTTATCCGAATAATGCTGACCGTTATATTCAGCAACATCGCCGGTATAATATTCTTTCGACGGCTGATGGTAATAAGCATCTATCGAAAGTGTCCCTTGGTCAACTACGGCATAGATGAAATCCATCCGCGTGGTAACATTCCATCCAGGGTTCTGATGGATGAAATAGCCGTAGGTGAACCACAGTAAGAAAAAAAGTATGAACTCAATTCGATAGGTTTTTAGCCAAAGGTTGATGTGAGCATTCATTTGAGTATAGCAAAAATAAAATGATTAGGTTTTATATGCAATAGCCCAGGTTTGTCCGTTAATCAGTTTAAATTCGCGGATGATGTTCCCGTTTGGGAACTGCGTTTGTAGTTGGACGAATATACTCGGTTCAATGATAATATAAATCGTGTTCGGTAACGGGTCAAGGGTCTCATAGTAGAAATAATCAAATGGATATGCAGAGAAGATAACCGTCGGATGTTCCGCAACTACTTTCGGAAGATAAATTGCGGATTTCGAATCCGAACTCCATAATTTGATTTGGTGACCCAATTCAACTTCTGCAGTGTTGAACGCAAGCCAAGTGCGGTCAGATTTCGCCCAACGGAAATATTGATATACACCAACCGACCCGCAATAAAGTAAAATGATTACTGCAATAATATTGAGCACCCGATGCGTTTGCGATAGGAGTTTATGTAATCCGAATGTATAGACCCAATCGAACCCGAGTGCGATCAGCGCATATAATGCGGGTAGAGCGCCGGTGGTTCGTAGCGTATTCGGCGCACCCATCGAGAAAACACTCGGAGTTAGGAAAAGAATAAACCATACTAGGAGCGTAAAGTATCGAGTATCTTGAATCTTTTTGACCGCAACGATGGTTCCGATAACCAAAAAAATTGATAAGAAGAATGGTAACGCTGGTTCGCCTGGAAAATTATGTTTCGGTTCCGGGTCGCCTTTCCCCGGAATCGAAAACATCATTGCAACTTTCAATGCATTCGCGACAATATGTTTAATTCCCTCACCGAATCCGTTCTGGAAAACCGTAACTTCGTCCGTTCTTCCGAAGAAATGGAACGGATGCACGATATAATCTATCAATAGCGGGAGGAAGACGAGAAACCAGACAAGGAAAATAATGGCAATGTTAGATTTACGAGGTACGATCGTATTCTTCTCTTGAACATAAGCATACATAATAATTATCAATATGAACAACGGGGCTAATCGAAACGCAAGATACGTATACATTCCGATCCCTAAAAATATACCGGTTAAAATATACCAGATTCGTTTGCGTTCATTGAACGCGCGGAATAAACAGTAGCAAACCAGAATGAGCAACAGCGGGGTTAGAATCGTTCGAAACGATAATCGGCTGAATATGAGATGCCATTTAGCGGTCGCTAATAGAAACGAAGCGATGAACGCGATCCGATTGGTAAAAAGATAGCGGATGAAATAGTAGAAAACGATAACCGTGATACTACCGATAATCGCGGCAGCGACCCGCAACGTGAATGCCGAAACTCCGAAAATCGAATAGAGTACTGCAATGAAATAGAGGAATAACGGTTCACGCGGATGACCGTAAGAATCAAAAAATATCGGATACGCTTTTCCAGAATAAATCGTTAATGCATCTAATCCGTTAATCGCTTCATCATACCATAATCCAGGCGGATACGTTGGGAGTAGAAAAACACGCAGGAAAACCGTTAGAATAAGGAGAATCAATAGATAGATCTCGGATTTAGATACTACTATCCGAGATTTAGATATAGGAGCAATCCCTGAGTTCAATATCAAATGTCAAAGCGCAAATGCCAAATACAACAACCTAAGAACGAAAAAACGGAACAAAAAATATATACATGAACAGGTTGCGGTTCTTCAATTCTTTCGTTCCCACGTTATCTATTTGACATTAGGATATTATAATTTGACATTATTAAGGCTTACGTTAGCCATTTTACTCGATTTTATCAATCGGTCCGATGACAACAGTAGTCAGTTTGCTATCCGCAAATAATTGGGTCGCTAATCGTTTTACATCATCCGGGGTCACCGCATCAATCCGCGCGATAGTTTCATCTAATGAAATATATTTATTGAAATAAATTTGGAGATCAGCGATTCGGGTCATGCGAGAACTCGTGCTTTCTAACGCAAGCATCATCCAACCTTTTAAATGTTCTTTCGCATTACGGAATTCTTCTTCGGTAACCAATTCATCTACCATTTTTTTCAATTCCTTATCCACTAACTGGAAAACTCGGTTTAATTTCTTCGGTCCGGTAGCGCCACTGACCGCAAAATAACCGGTATCACGAAAATATACTCCAAATGAATGGATGGAATACACCAGACCGAGATTCTCGCGAATCTCCTGAAATAATCGCGAACTCATCCCACCACCGAGTATCGTTCCGAGGATACCTAACGCATATCTATCCGGATGCGACCGCGGAATAGATTCTGTTCCTAAACAGAAATGGAGTTGTTCTAACGGACGGTCGATAGTAACTTGCTGATAGAACGGTTGCGGTTTTTCTAAAAGCTTCGGGGCAGGACTATTTCCATTCGGAATAAGATGAAAATGCGTCGCGACACAATCAACTAACTGCTGGTGGTCAAGATTACCCGCCGCTGCGATAACCATATTTTCCGGCTGGTAATGTTGTTTCCGATAATTGAAAATATCGTTCTGGGTAAACGTTCGAACGAGGTCTTTCGTTCCATAAATCGGTCTGCCTAACGGCTGGTCTTTCCATAACGTTGCTGCAAAAATATCGGTAATCAGCTCATCCGGGTCATCTTCATACATGCGAATCTCTTCAATAACAACGTTTTTTTCTTTTTCAACATCTATCGGGTCATATTTAGAATGGAGTACAATATCGGACAGTAAATCGCACGCGAGCGGCAGATGCTGGTCAAGAACTTTCGCATAAAAACAAGCTAATTCACGGTCGGTAGATGCGTTCAACATTCCTCCAACCGATTCGATTTCAATGGCAATCTGTTTCGCGCTGCGCGTCGTTGTCCCTTTAAATGTCATATGTTCGATAAAATGCGCAAGTCCATTCTGAGTCGCTTCTTCCTGTCGTGACCCAGCAAGAATCCATACCCCCAGTGATACCGAACGGAGATGGGGTATACGTTCACTTACAATCGTCAATCCATTATCCAACACGGTTTTATTGAACATAGTTTGATTCCCGCGAGTCATAGAACAATTCTATAGGATATCGGTTAACGGTTTTCGCAATTCGACTATATCGCAGGTTGGTATCATGACGGTATCGCAGTCGAACTAAACTAAACGATGATTGAATATTAGACAGCACGTCACCTAACCGAAACCCTTACCCGTTTTATATCTTGAATCTTAAAGGAAGCGAAATAGTTATGACTAGTAGTAAATGATGAACGCGCTACGGTTGTTCACGTGCATTACGTAGTGATTATTATGGCTATTATTTTCGCGATTCGACCCCGCGAGTTCCGGATTTCTCTTTTTCTCGCAGCGCTAGTTTACGACTTAAATTTATCCGACCCTGGTCATCAATTTCAATTACTTTAACCAGGATGGTATCTCCTTCATGCACTACATCTTCAACTTTCGATATCCGCTTATCATCTAACTGCGAAATATGACATAACCCTTCTTTTCCAGGAAGAATTTCAACAAACGCGCCAAAATTAAGAATCCGCGTTACTTTCCCTAAATAAATTTTACCGACTTCAACTTCTTCCGTCAGATATTCAATCATCTGCACTGCTTCCTGAGCTGCTTTTTCATCTACGGAAGCAATCTTAACAGTTCCGTCATCTTCAATATCGATTTTTGTTCCGGTCTTGCTGATGATATCTTTAATCACTTTCCCACCAGGACCAATCACTGTCCGAATCTGGTCTGGTTTAATTTGCATCGTGATAATTCGTGGTGCGTAAATCGAAATATCCGGCCGGGGTTGCGCAATCGTTTCCAGCATTTTCTGTAGGATAAACAACCGACCGGATTTGGCTTGTTCCATCGCTTGTTCCATAATTTCAAATGTTACGCCGCTGACCTTGATATCCATCTGGAAGCCAGTTATGCCAGCTTGAGTCCCAGCAACTTTAAAATCCATATCTCCGATATGGTCTTCCAGCCCCATAATATCGGATAAAATTGCATATCGCTCTCCCTCTTTAACTAATCCCATAGCAATCCCAGCAACCGGCGATTTAATGGGAACACCAGCATCCATTAGTGATAATGTCCCACCGCACACTGATGCCATCGATGATGACCCATTCGATTCTAAAATATCAGAAACAATCCGTATCGTATACGGAAATACTTCCGCAGAGGGGATAACCGCTTCTAATGACCGTTCCGCTAAATTCCCATGTCCGATTTCTCTACGACCAGGCCCACGAATCGGACGCACTTCCCCTACTGAATACGGCGGAAAATTGTAATGGAATAAAAACCGTTTGGTTGTTTCGCCTAGAATCCCGTCAATCAACTGTTCATCTTCGGTGGTTCCCAGCGTAGTTACTGCTAACGATTGCGTTTGACCCCGGGTAAACAATGCGGATCCATGGGTTCGCGGTAATATCCCTACTTCGCAGGTTATCGGACGGATATCAGTATATCCTCGTCCATCAGCGCGTCGTTTTTCATCTAAAATCATTTTCCGAACGAGTTCGTATTCCGCTTGATAAACAATTGATTTAATTGCTTTCTCCTGCTCAGGATAAGTGGGCAGAAATTGGTCGAGTGCATCTTTAACGATTGTTTCGACCGCTGATTCTCGCGACGTTTTATCGGCAATTCGAATCGCAGTATTCAATTTCGGAATAACCACTTCTCGCACCGCAGCAACCAATCCCGGGTCGAGTTCTATCGGTTTCACTTCTCGTTTCGGTTTCCCGCACTGGTGGATCAACGCACGTTGCGATTCAATAATCTGCACTATATACTGATGCGCAAATTTTAATGCGGCAAGCATATCCGATTCCGCTACTTCCCGTGCGCTCCCTTCAACCATCATAATCGCGGTATCAGTCCCAGCAACCACAAGATTTATGTCACTCTCCTCCAACTGCGCAAACGTCGGATTTAATACCAACTGGCCATTAATTCGTCCAACTTTAACCGCACCAACCGGAATCGAAAACGGGATATCAGAGATACATAATGCGGCAGACGCACCGTTCACCGCTAACACTGCCGGATCACTTTCTCCGTCATACGATAGAACGGTTACAATAACCTGTACTTCACAATAATAATGTTCCGGAAATAACGGACGTAACGGGCGGTCAATCAGTCGCGCACCTAATGTTTCCAAATCGCTCGGTTTCCCTTCTCGTTTAAAAAATCCGCCCGGAAATTTTCCCGCAGCATAGCTCCGTTCGCGATATTCAACCGTTAGCGGGAAAAAATCTACGTCCGCCGCAGGTTCCTTTTCAGCAACTGCCGTGACTAATATGACCGTATCGCCATAACGAACTACTACCGCGCCATCCGCTTGTTTAGCCATTTTGCCAGTTTCAAATTGCAATTCAATTCCATTGAGTAAAACTGAACTTTTATATTCCATACAACCCTTTCTTCGAAAGGGGATTTCGATTCCCGCCTCTGCGAGAATACGGTCATTCCTACAAAGGCAGGAAGAAAATCCATCATACACCATCATTTGATTTGCTTCTGACTACTTTCGTAACGCTAATTTATCGATAATCTTCATATACCGTTCCGGACTTTTCTTCTTCAGATAATTCAGTAATCGCCGCCGTTTACCAACCATTTTTAATAGACCACGCCGTGAATGATGGTCTTTCACATGGACTTTAAAATGGTCGGATAACATATTAATCCGCTCGGTCAACAACGCTATCTGCACTTCCGGAGAACCGGTATCAGATTCGTGGATTTTATTCGACTCGATTACCGCTTGTTTCCGTTCTTTCGGCAATGGCATAAATCAGGTACACCTCCTTATGAGAATCCACCATCATCCAAGTTTCGGGGAGGGAACGGCGCTCCCGAAACCTAGAATATGGTTGTATCTATCACATAACCATTTTGGTAACGTATCTATCGCAAGGGTAGACGCGACTTAATAAACGAGACAACTTGATCGATCACTTGGTCAAGGGTACCGGGAATCGTACAACCGGCAGCAGCTTTATGACCGCCGCCACCAGCTAATTCTGCAGCTAACCGGGCAACATCAACCTTTCCTTTCGACCGAAAACTAACCTTAATTTTCCCGTTTCCCGGGTCTTGAAACAATATCGCTACTTCAATATTTTCGAGTGCACGAAGATAATCAACAAACCCTTCCGTATCACGGGGTGAAGTTCCTGTCTCCTGGAGCATCGGCTGCGAAATGTAGCCGATTGCTACCGGCGAACCGTCAACCAGTTTTATAGTACCGAGCATTCGTATGAGCAGTTGTGTTAATGCTAACGACCGATTTTCATATATCTTCTGGTTGATGTCAAAAGGACTAACCCCTAACGTCAATAATTCCGCTACGATCATCAACGCAGCAGGGGTAGTGTTCGTATAACTAAACCGACCTGTATCAGTCACGATTGCAGTATACAGACATATCGCTACCTCGCGTGAAATCTTGTTTCTATCTAGTTTTGTTAAGAGATAATATATCTGTTCACCGACCGCACTTGCCGCAATATCCACATAGTTCAAATCAGCAAAATTTACATTGGTATCATGGTGGTCGATATTAATCGTGAGTCCGAACCGACGGACGTTCTCCGCTACCGAACCGCATCTGGATTTGTCTGGACACTCGAGAACAACTGTTGTCTCATATTCGGTGCGAAGATTATCATGTTGTTTTAATAAATATTGACCTGGTAAAAATTGATATTGCCGAGGGATCGCTCCGTCAATACCAATATCAACCTGTTTATTCATCCCTTCAGCTAAAAATAGACCTAGTCCCAGCGAGGAACCGAGACTATCTCCATCAGGATAAATATGTGAAAGAATAAGAAACGATTGTTTCTCTTTGAACACCTGAACGATTGTATCCTGAACCGATTCAAACTGAGTAGCCATTCAATTTTTTCTACCCGACTTCAGCTGAAGGAAACGCCGCTTGCGCAGATAACCACTGACGTTCCATTAACCCTTATCTAAAGCTAGGTAGACAACCTATGGTTCTTCGTCGTGTTTAATCTGCTCGAGCAATTCTGTTATTCGTGCCGCGCGGGTAATTGAATCATCAAACCGAAAGATTAGCTCGGGAATATACCGTAATCGCACCTTCTCACCTAATTGCCGACGAATATACCCTCGGGCATGTTCTAAACCTAATTGCGCTTGTTCGATATCTTCACGTTCATCACTTAACACACTGAAATATACGGTTGCATTGCGTAAATCGTGACTTATTTTCACATCAAGAATCGTTACGCGTTCAACCCGCGGGTCTTTCAATTCGTTTAATACAATCAGACTGATTTCTTCTGCAATCGTTGCCTGAACTCGTTCTATACGATGCGACATAATAATCCCAATAATAATTTAATTTCGTATCTCGACATTCAAATGTATCAAACCTGTGCTTATTCCGATTAGGTCGAGCTCGCGGTATCTCTGTTCCTCACAACATTTCGATTTGTTGTGCGGTGATTTCACAGTCCGGTTCACTAGCAATCAATTTCACTACTTGCATCAACGTCTGATGAACTAATCGCTGGTCATTTGCCACGGTTACACTCGCTAGCATCGCTTGCTGCCATGAATCTTGATACGCTACCTCTGCAATCGAGATATTTAGCGCACGAACTCGGTCTTTAATACTCTTGAGTATCTGCCGTTTACCTTTCAGGGAATGGTTTACCGGCAGATACAGTTCTACTCGAAGCAACCCGATATGCATCACAAACGACTCAAACGGATGGAAACTCATTCAAACAGATTAGACCTCTATGCCGTGAACTCCGTCAGCGAGTATCTGTTTGCATCCGTTCGTTAAAGTTTACGCGGAATCTCTTCTAGAACAAAAGCTTCAATCCAATCTTTTTCGCGGATATCATTATAATTCTCAAGCAGGATACCGCATTCATATCCTTCAGTTACTTCTCGTACATCCTCTTTAAATCGGCGTAATGATGCGATATTCCCTTCATGGATTACCACATTATCGCGAATCAATCGGATTTTTGCATTCCGTGAAATTTTACCGCTACTGACATAACATCCGGCAACATTTCCTAGTTTCGGTGTTTTAAATACCTGCCGAATTTCCGCCCGACCTTGAACTACTTCTCGATATTCTGGTTCAAGCATTCCGACTAGCGCTGCTCGAATCTCGGATATCGCTTCATAAATAATCCGATATATGCGAATATCCACCTTCTCTTGGGCAGCAAGTTCTACCGCTTTCGGTTCCGGACGAACATTGAATCCGACAATAATCGCATCGGATGCTGAGGCTAATAATACATCCGATTCGGTTATCGCACCAACCGCACTGTGAATAATCCGTAACTGAATTTCGTCCGTACTTTGTTTCAATAACGCGGATTGTAATGCTTCCAGTGACCCTTGGACATCCGCTTTGAGAATAATCAATAATTCTTTTATTTCACCTGCTTTAACCCGGGTATATAAATCATCTAGAGTAACATGATGCCGCTGGTGTAATTCTTTTTCTCGTCTTTCGAGTAACCGTTTCGCACAGACCGCTTTCGCAATTCGTTCATCGGATACCGCTTGGAACCGGTCACCGGCTGCAGGAACCGCAGAAAATCCGATAACTTCCGCAGGTTTCGCTGGTCCGGCTTTATGTATCGGCTGACCTTTATCATTAAACATCGCCCGCACCTTACCATGCGACAGACCGCAGACGAACGCATCTCCGATTTTCAATGTTCCATTTTGGACTAATACCGTCGCGATAGGCCCGCGTCCTTTATCCAACCGCGCCTCGATAACAACACCTACCGCACGACGACGCGGATTCCCTTTCAACTCAAGCATTTCTGCTTCTAATAGTATCATTTCTAATAATTGCTCAATCCCGATTTTTTTCTTGGCGGAAACCTCAACAAAAATAGTTTTTCCACCCCATTCTTCCGGTACCAGATTATGTTCCATCAATTGCTGTTTTACCCGAATCGGATTCGCTTCCGGTAAATCTATTTTATTCACTGCAACGAGGATCGGAACCTGTGCCGCTTGGGCATGATGTATCGCTTCGACCGTCTGGGGCATAACTCCTTCAACAGCGGAAACGACCAACACAACTAGGTCGGTTACTTTTGCACCACGCGCACGCATCGCGGTAAACGCTTCATGTCCCGGCGTATCCAAGAACACAATATCTTTTCCGGAAACACTGACATCATAGGCGCCAATATGCTGGGTTATCCCACCAAACTCATCTTCGGTAACGTTGGTTTTTCGAATTGCATCCAGCAACGAAGTTTTCCCATGGTCAACGTGACCCATAATGGTTACGACTGGCGCACGCGGTTCACTGTATTGCGCATCCGCTTCGTCGAGTTCTTCCGTTAATAGATAATCTTCACTTTCGGTATCAATCAATTCTAACTCGACCCCAAAACTACTCGCTAACGTTTTCGCCGTGGTTTCATCAAGCCGTTGGTTGATCGAAATCATCCATTTATGCTGCATCGCTTTTTTAATCAGATCGTTTACTTTCACATCAAGTTTCGTTGCGAGTTGATGTAAGGTTGGCGATAGACCGATTTGTACTTTTCTCCATGGTTTTGGTGGTATCTCATCAACCGCTGGTTTACTCGGTGTAATTACCGGCGCTGGCGATGGAGCTGGGGCTGGCGGAACCGGTCTTTTGGGTTCAAGAATTCTGACCTGTTCTTTTCTGCGCGCAGTCCGTGGCGTTTCCGCTCTCGGGATTTGAACATACTTCGGTTTAACCGCTGGAGTTGGTTTCTTTGGTGTCAGCTGTGGTGTTGGAGTCGATACCGGTGGTTTAGATGACGGTTCAACCACTGGTTTTGCTTCCGGAACAGATGTCGGTCTCGCACTATAAATCGGTTTAACTTCCGCACGGGAAGGTTCAGATTGTGGTTGAGTCGGTTTCGACGGTGGTATCGTTTTCTCGACAGGTTTAACTGGTGGTGCAGCGAGTGATATTTCATCTTTTTTAACTTTATCAGATTTCTGCGATACACCTGGTTTTTTTTCCGGTTGTTCCGTTGGTTTCGACGGTTTTTTTACCGGCGGTTTTTTATATTTCGCTTTAATCTGGTTTGCGGTTTGTTCATCAACCGTACTCGCATGCGTTTTAATATCTTTCAGTCCGAGTTTATGACAAAATTCTACAATTTCAGCACTAGATACTCCCAACTCTTTTGCTAGTTGATGCAATCTTATTTTCTCACTCATATTGAAAACGATTCTGATACTTTGTTCCAGGAATAAACGGATGAATGATCTCCGTATACCTGCCGTATAACCTGTTTACTATTTTATTTCAATGCTTTCTTAGCGGTAGCAATGAGTTTTTCAGCGGTTTTTGCGCCGATACCAGGGATTTGCGCTAATGATTCAACCGAACTTTCAGCTAACTGGGTAATGGTTGTATATCCCGCTTCAATAAGTTTTTCTGTCAGTTTTGGTCCGAGACCAACAAGCTGGTTAATCTCAGAATTTTCAACCGATTTAGTTGATGATTCAGAAACTGGTTGTCGTTCGTATGGTTCAAGAAACTTCGGATGTTCCTGCAACGTTTTATCACTGATAATATCTATTTTCCAGTTAGTCAATCGTGCAGCTAACCGTGCGTTCTGCCCATGTTTCCCAATAGCTAATGATAACTGGTCTTCCGCAACGATGACTAACGCGGTATGATTCACTTCATCTATTTTAACATCAATAACTTTTGCTGGGCTAATTGCATTCGTGATAAACACTTTCGGGTCATCGCTATAATGAATGATATCAATTTTTTCATTAACCAGTTCTTTCACAATATCCTGGACTCGAACGCCTTTCGTTCCAACACATGCGCCTACCGGGTCTATCTGTTTATCTGTAGATTCAACCGCAATTTTCGTCCGATCGCCTGCTTCCCGTGCAATTGCACGAATTTTAACAATCCCATCAACAATTTCCGGCACCTGCTGTTCGAACATGCGGAGAATCAAATCCGGATGCGTTCGCGACAAAATGATTTGCGGTCCCTTAGCGGATGGACGTACATCAAGCACTAAACATCGAATCCGGTCCCCTTGTCGTAACCGCATACCCCGTGGTTGCTCTTTAATCGGTAGCAACGCTTCAGTTCTGCCTAAATCAATAATAGTCCCTTCTTTTTCCGAACGAAGCGCTACCCCGCTAACAATGGTTCCAATTTTGGTTTTATATTCTTCATAAACATTTTCCCGTTGTGCTTCTCGGATCCGCTGGATGACCACTTGTTTAGCGGTCTGTGCGGCTATTCGACCTAGCACATCCGGATTTACTTCATCTTCTATTTCTTCACCGATTTTCGGTTTCCGGCCGAGTTTTTTCTTCGCTTCCGCTACGCTTATCTCGGTATAATAATCTTTCACTTCTTCAACGACGCGTTTCGTCGAGAAGACCTGTACGGTTCCAGTTTCCCGGTTAACGGAAACGCGAAGATTCCGCATGCGTGGCAGACTTTTCCGCGCGGTTGCTACCATCGCGGATTCGATTGCGGCAAAAATGGTCTCGGGATCGATACCGCGTTCCGCGCTGATTTGTCGTATCGTTTGTACTAATCCTTCCATAATTTACCTCATCAATTCACAATTACACAGATTTATTAGCGAAGATTACACAGATTCAATTCGCTCTAATCGGTTTACGTACTCGGGGTAATCATTTCTTTCTAAATAACGTTCGCCAATCTACTTCCAGCTGAGCTACCGCAATGTTTTCTATCGCTAGTTCAATAGCTCGGTTCGATTTCTGCTCAATGAGTAAAACTTGTCCATTTCGATAATCTTTTAGTATACCAGAAAATGTGTTCTGCTTACCAATCGGTTCTTTAACAATCACTCGAATCTGTTTCCCTCGTTCTCGCAAAAAATCTTTCTCCGAGTCTAGTTTGCGGTCAAGTCCGGGAGATGAAACTTCTACCAATGAGATATTATATCGTTTATATTCTTCGATAGTATCCAACCGGAAATTCAGCTGTTCGCTGACCGCTTGACAATCATCGATCGTTACACCTCCTTGCGGTCGGTCGATATATACCCGTAGGATGAATCCTTTCGGTTCTCGGGCAAACTCTAAATCTACCAACTCTAACCCCATATCTTCAACCAACGGGATTATCCACGATTCAAGCTCTTGTGGTTCCGGTTTGGGCATATAGAATATCGCTATCGTAGTTCTTGACAAAAAAAAGAGTGGGTTTTCTGGTCCCACTCTTTTATTGAGTAACCATAATTTTAATCACTTAATACAATAGCATAAAAAACCCCTAGTTAGCAAGTAAAATCTATTAAAATGAAGTCAATACGTGAAACGTTGAGTGATTATGGGCAGGGTTTGTTCAACTAAATCCCTACTGCAAGATACCACTTGGAACAGAACCGTTGAATCCTAATTATTTCTGAATTATTTCTAAGCGGTACAATATCCTTACCTGTTTGGGAGAGGAATCAACGTAATAGTCAATTACCTTAACCCTAATCCAATATTACTCCACTATCAATACGAGCTTGCAGAATACCATAATTATTCCTAATTAAATATTCCCAAAGAGTAGGCCAATATGGATCTTCAGCAAGTTGTGTTTTGAAAAATAACCAACTATATTTTTTGCGTTCTCCCATAAAAGGATAAGCTAGATCATAAAAAGCATAGGCTGCCTGTAAATTACCGGAGTATATGAGTTCTACCACATAACTCCAGAACGGGGTAGGAACACCGGGAATATCACCCCCGATTGAGTAATCACATGATGGCTGAATCATTTCTTTTTTTATTGCATCGAGATGCTGTTGAAATTCTTCTACGGTAGGCGGTGGTTTTTTCATTAACTCTGGCGCTAAACAATACGTATGATTTTTGTATCGAAACACTTGTTCCACTTTTGCTATACTGTCTGCCCTACACGTTCCGAAAAATGTAAAAGGTTCTGGGATATCATCTATAATTATTTCATCAATGTTATCACCATCTCTATCTTCAAGCCAAATAGTAGCAAAACCTGCTGCTATACCATCATACGGTAAAGATAATTTTTCTAACTGTTTCCCTAACACAAATATTTCTAGTACTGTCCCGCCAGGATTACCTGCCAGTGTTTGAGTTAGGACAAGTTCCGGGATACCATCGTTATTAATATCTCTAATTTCTTCACATAGTCCACATGGTTCCATAAATCCAAATGGTTCTGCGGATTCTGAATAAATTAGTTTTCCTTTATAAAATATTTCAAAAAACATCGGCTTTAAATATGGAACCTGATTCAAATTTCGATAATAATCTATATAATAGTATAAACGATATACATAATCATTCTTCTTTAACTCTCTAAAAAGACGTGTAGGTAATGTTCGATGTAATTGGAACTCTACATTTTCTAATTCACGGTTTAATTTTTCTAGTTTTTGGTCTAAACGGTATTCTTGGTAAACTATATTTTTTTGGTTTTCTACCTGATGCCATTTTTCATCAATCAGCTTACGAATCCTCTTCAGTTGATACGGCTTTTCAGGAGTGAAAACATAGAAAGTAGTTTTACCACCGGTGGAGTTAGTCGTATATGTTTCTCCAACAAAATAATGTTCCCAAATACCGAAATACCGAGAACCATGAATAAATTCTTGTTTAGCATTCCTGACAAGAATATTTCCTTCTTGGAAAAGAGTCCCCTTGATTGGTTTTCCTGTTGTCGGAAACGGTCTCGCTGTTCCTCTGATTTCTAACGTATTACCATAACGACGGATAATTTTACCGCGAATATGGAATTCATCGAATTGAAGTTCCGTTTCAATATATTTATCTTCTAGTTCGATAATTTCATCTTGTAACTTGCTAACTTCAGCTAATCGGGGATCATTAATAGGGAGCGATTCGATATATTCAATCTCATCTTGCAATTTACCATACTTATCACCTAGCTGCACAATTTTTTGCTCGTGCAAGATTAACCAGATCGTAAACGAAATAACTATACAAACCGCTAACATTATACAACTTAGCCTAATAATACTGTTAAACATATTTAATGGTATTGCTCAGCCATATAACCTTAGGCGTTTTATAGCGATATAGTATTGCCATTGGATATTATACTGTTCGAAAATTTACCTTCTCAAGTAGCGATATCTCATCCTGCTTGAAGGCCGCGCTTGTATACGTACCGAACAATATGATAGTTAAATAATTAAACTCAAATTGGGTAGTATATTTTATAAGCAAGTTTAGTTTATTCATAGCGGAAGTGAGTTGAGTTTGTTAACGATACGCCAGGTATAACTTTTGCATTCCGAAACGAATCTTATTTCCCGAAGATGATTTCTAATCCGAAACGGGTATGTGATGGTCTATCCATTTCGAATAGCCAGAATTCGCTAGAATCATTAAACCCAATAAATTTATCCGCACGAATATATCGCCATAGATAGGGGTCTTCCCCACCCAAGCGCCATAAACTAACACTACCAACTCGATATTGTTTCGCTAACTGCCAGCGGGATTTGAACCCGCGATGGTCAAGAAACCATACTGTTCGTTGAACCCCGGTGCTCGAATCGGTATAGCTGAACCAACACTCTTGCGAGGTCGAATCGAAATTTATCTGTACGTGTTCTTTTTTCGCTAGGTTTTTCGCATCGAGATACATCGCTTCTTCATCTTTCAATTCAGGTTTCTCACGGAATCCGGTTGGTGAACTCGCCCAGTTGATTCCATATATGCCGATACCGAGTGAAATTTTCTCTCGCGGAATCTGGGTCACAGCAAACTGGAGCACTTTGGTTATCCAATCCGGCGGAGATATCGGTCCGGGCTCACCGCTCGCATAATGGAAATCATACGCCATAATCCGAACGATATCAGCATATTTCCCAATCGCTTGATAATCCTGCGCAATTACCGCATCCCAACCTCCAGGCTCAGACGTTTTCGCATGAACACAAACGGATAGTTTCTTTTTTTCCCGATGCAATTCCGCTGCTAAATCCCGTAAAAAAGCAGGGTATAGTTCTCGATCTACCGCAAGCATCCCTTCATAATCCAAATCGAGTCCATCAAACTTATTCTGTTTAACTAACTCAAGCAGAGATTGAATATGTTGACTCCGCAGTGTTTCATCGCTTAATATCTGATGAATTAATTGCCCGTTAAACTCGTTGCTCACCAGCGGCATAACTTTAATCTGATGCTGATGCGCCCAGCGGGTAAATTGCTTCATATCAAGGTTAAGTTTTCCAGCTTGTGTCATTTCCGCGATCCCCTGCGCCGGGATAATGTTTCCCGTTGAACTAACATCATACCAGAACGGCATAACGATATCGATCGCTTGCGCTTGTTTCCGCAAAGTCGCATAACTGCGTTCCCAATCCCAGAACGGCATCCAGACCGCAATTTCCGGCACGCGATAGTGATTTCTTGCAGGATACAGTCTAACCCCAGCGATACACCCGGTCAAAACAAGATAAACTAGGATACCTAACAACGATTTATATCGAAACATAAAAAGATATATTATGCGATATACGGTATCTTGGAGTTCTTTGCAAGAAAAGCATTTTTATCTTTATCGTTCGTAGCAAGCTTGAATTAAATCATCGAGTTGCGCGGTTGCCACACACTGCACCGTATCCGCACCACCATAGTATATCTTAACTTCACCATTATCTTCAACAATAGCTCCGCTGGTGAATACCACGTTCGATGTTAATCCCACCCGTTCATAGAGTTCAGTTGGCGATAATATCGGGGCGTTTGCCCGAGCGATAACTTTACTCGGGTCATCCAAATCTAAAAGCATCACCCCGAGATGATAGACATACTGATACCGGGCAAGTATATGGACTCCATGCCAGATTTCTAGCCATCCCTGTTTGGTTTTAATCGGAACTGCGCCCGCACCGATTTTCAGCCAATGCCATGAACCATGTTTTCCATGCCGCGCAACGCATTTCGATAATCCCCAGAATTTTAAATCCGGCGAATATGATATCCAGATATCACCATGGTCGTTCGGCACTATCGGTCGGTCAAGGCGCGCATATAGTCCATTAATTTTTTCCGGAAATAACACCGCGTTCCGGTTATCCGGTTCGGAGATAAACCCACACCACTCGAACTGTTCAAAATCAACGGTTTTCAGCATCCCTATCCGTACTCCATGTGAACTATGACATGCAAAACAAATATAGTAGTTCCCTTCTAACAACGTTATGCGCGGGTCATATATCATTTCATCAGTATACTCTTTAAATTCCGGGTCGTCTGGCAATTGAATCGGTTTCTCGTTAATTTTAAACGTATATCCATCATCACTCAGCGCAACAAAAAAATAATTCTGGATATCAATACTTTCTACTCGACATAACATCAGATATTTACCATTAAACTTCGTTACCCCAGAATTATAAATCCCAGAACAGGCGAACGGTAAATCTGCCGGGGTTAGAATCGGATTCTTCGGATACCGTTTAACAACCTCTTTTTTAGGATAAAGCATATTGTTACCTCCACTAAGATAATAAAAGCTGAAAATGGATTTTCTCTCTATTTAACTTCTGGAACTCATTGAACTATTTTCCCATGAATATTCCATTGAAGTATTACTGCGAGATATTTTCCCACCACCACCGGATAACTTCTCCATACTCCATCGGATTAGCGAGTTTGAATCCGAAAACCATACGATTCCCGAGACTGAAAAAAGGATAGTAGGTTTTATTTCGATACCGGCATCGGAGATAACTCACGGCTCCTTCCGGTGGCGTAATTAACGAAAATTCGGTTGCTATCAATTTCTTTCCATTAGGTAAATGAACCATCTGGGGCTTCTCAACGCGATATGGGTCAGTTCCTTTCTCTGGTTTCGAATCATACTTCATCCCGAATAGCGGGTTGGTTGGAAACGCATGACCGAGAACCAAAATCGGTTTCTCTAACGATTCTATTAACGTTTTATCCTGTTCACTTACATAATATCCATCATAAAACATTAACGCGTTTACATGCGGTAATAACGTCGGAGTTAACATTTCATCGACGGCAAATATTCCTACACGATGGCATCGTTCACAAATCGTCCTGCAGATTACCCAAGAAGCGCCATCATCCGTAGCGTTATAGAGAAAAACATTATCTTCCAGATACGCTAACAGAACATCGAACTGCGGAAATTCGCTCCGTTTCTTATTCTGATATCTTTTGGTAATGTTTGCCAGTACTTTCCCAACCGGTCGAATTCTAGCGGATTTCGTTTTCTCCTGCATGTTATACGGCGGTGAACCTGATGGACGTTGATACGGTGCAACCGCCCAATAATGAATCTGGTCTATTCCCATATCGAGTATCAGCGGAAAACTCGCTGCAGTAATTTGAGCGATTAAGTTTTCATCTTTCTTCCGCCAACCACACGCAGTTTCTGCAACCCATGCCGGTTTAGCATACGCTTTCCCAAGCAGAGCAACTGACGCTGCGGTACTGGTCATTGCTGGGACATAATCCGCAGGGTTCGTTCCTTTCGTTTCAACTTCGTTCGAACCGCAAATCGCTGGGATACCGGATATGCCTAATGATAACGGATACATATCCCAGCCGATGATATCAATCCACGGTGACCCTGCAGCGAGATATGCGCCGGACCCTTGTTTCGCCATCGTATCTATATTGAGCCAGTTGAATTTCACCATGATGGGATAATCACCACAAACCTCTTTAATCCCTTCATACATCCGCTGAAATGAAAGTCGCATTAGCCAATGTTTAAACCGAGTTTTAATAACTTCATAGTTCGAATTGAATCCCTTCCCGGGAATGCCTGACCAATGCGTATGATTTGCACCGGAATAAACCACGCGCGGAAGATACGCTACATCTTCGAAACTGCGATACCGAGTTCCGAACGATTTATTCAACTGGCTAATTTCATTATCGAATGTCTCTAATAAAAAGGTTACCCAATGCTGTTTGAAATCCAGCGAATCAACCACATCGCCTCCGTTCCAGGTAAATGTCGGTTCATTGATACTCGCA